>JAZSJN010000186.1:0-2372 GCA_045534315.1 Candidatus Scatosoma sp. | reverse complement strand
CAACACTTTATACGTGCCACCGCGCTGGACGATCTCTACGTTGTTTTGCACCTGTGCTTGTGCGGAAACGGTGTTTTTTTCGAGGTTGCTCATATTATTTTCCTTTTTATTATACGTCTCCTTGCCACTCTTCGATTGTTTCGCGACCTTCGAGATAAGCGATCATGTTTGCGACGAGCGTGTTCCAGCTGGTAAAGCCGAGGTTGAAAACGCCTGCGCCTGTTTCGGGATCGTAATATTCGTGGAAACCGCCATTTTTTGTATAATCGGCTTGCAGGAGATCGATCGTCTTTTGCGCCAGCTCGCGCGCTTTGTCCGTATAGCCGTAGCGGAGCAACCCTTTGAATACCAAATAGTTTGACAAAATCCACACGCCGCCCTGCCAGCTCGACGGATTGCCCGTGCCGACGATGCGGTACATTTTCTCGTATTTGGATAAGGAGCGTATACCGTATCGCGCCCAAAAGGATTTTTCGTCCAGCAAATTCTCCTTTACAACGCGCTCCGCTTGTTCGGGGGTGGGGATACCTGCCCACAGTGGCAAAAAGCTGCTCCAACAGCCTAAACGCTGGATCAGGGTGGAGTAATGCCGCGGTGCGCCGCTGTGCAATAATACGTTTTTGTCGATAGGACGCAGATTGATGTCGCAGCTATAATACATACCGTCTTTTTCGTCGTAGCAATGGCGATTGATTGCGTCTTTCAGCTCCGCGCGGCGTGCCGCGTAATACGCTTGTTTTTCCGTGTAGCCGATGAGCTCTGCCAGATACGCCATCGCACCTAGCTCCATATACATTAGCGAGTTCAAAAAGATGGAAGCAGAGCTGTTGTCGGGGCGGTAAAAGGTGGACGGATCGTTGTCCACACCGATGGCAAAATCGTCGAAGAAATAAAAGAGTCCGCTCTCGTGTTTGGCGTTGTTTTCATAGTAGCCGACGAATTTATCCAGCTTTGGATAGATTTCTTGCAGCCAAGCGACGTCTTTGGTATATTTGGAAATGAACGCAACGTGTTGCGCAAGGACGGGTTTATGTACGTTGCGGTGGGGCATAGTCGGCGCGAGCGAATATTTCGGATTGCTTGCGATCACAATATCCATGCTCCCATCCGCGCGTTGCTCGTTCAAAAAATTCATAACAGAACCCTTTTCATATGCGAAAAGCGCGTTCTGTGTGCCTTGCTCGGTTGCGATTTGGCGGACGGCGATATTGTTTGCCCAGTTGCCCCAATCCCACAGCTGACAGGGATAGCATCTGCCTTTTGTCACTACGATTGACGGGTGTAAAAAATTGCCGGTAGGGGGGCTTAACAGATTGTTGCCCAGTTCTGTTAAAAAATTTTTGAAATCGTTCATTTTTTTATGCTCCTTTCTTAAAATACGATTACGTTAATGAGCAATAAGCCCGTGAAGAGTACGATCAGCCCGACGATACAAAGGGGCTTGATTTTTTCTTTGAAGAAAATGGCGGACATCAGCAAAGTTAAGACGAGCGCTGCGCCTTGTGCTAAAGGATAGACTTGCACAGCGGGCAGCCTGTTTGCCGCCAACGTCTTGAAATAAGTGTTACAGAACAGAAAGATCGCCATTATGAAAATGTACAGAACCTTTCGTCTGTCCCAATCTTTTGTTTTCTCGTCGTTAGAAAGCGCCGTGACGTCGGGCTTTTTTTCTCGCAAGCACAAAAATACTGACAGCGTGCAGTTCGTTGCCGTTTACAAGAACGATAGAGCCTTTTTTTACGGCATAACTTTGCAGGTTACAGGACGTTACCGCCCTTCCCTGCGTAAAGTACAGAATCTCAATGGCTTCGTGCCAATGAATTCTGCCGTTGGAGGTATGGTTGATAAGTTCTTTAATTTGTAGGGGGTGATTGCCGAGTCTAAGCGATTCGTATTCTTGACGTATATTCAAAAAAGTTCCTTTTTAAAAATTTACTAACATTGAGCAGTTTTGTGCAAGCATAGTTGTTTTTCTATATGATACAATATAATAGAAGAAATGTCAAGGAGAAGTTTGAAAAAAACGGTTGACAAAGCCGATAGATTTTAGTATTATTATAAAGCTGTTTTGAATGGCGCGTGGAAAATGCGCTGTGCAGGACTATATCGCGGGGTGGAGCAGCTAGGTAGCTCGCCGGGCTCATAACCCGGAGGTCGCAGGTTCGAATCCTGCCCCCGCAACCAAAATGGCGGCGTAGCTTAGTTGGTTAGAGCGTCCGGTTCATACCCGGAAGGTCATAAGTTCGAATCTCATCGCCGCTACCAAAGATAAAACACGATTTATTCGTTTTATATAGCGCTGAAAGGCGCAACGACGGCCCGTTGGTCAAGCGGTTAAGACACCACCCTTTCACGGTGGTAACATGGGTTCG
>JAZSJN010000158.1:0-2588 GCA_045534315.1 Candidatus Scatosoma sp. | reverse complement strand
AGTTGGCTTTCCGTCCAGAAAGATTCGCAAGGGGTACAGTACATACCTTCGTAGTAGCCTTTATAAATATCCCCCTGATCGTACAGCTTTTTAAAGATTTTCGAAACCTGTTTTACGTGGTCTTCGTCCGTCGTACGCATGAATTTATCGTACGAAGTATTGACGAGATCCCAAATGCCCTTGATCTCGCCTGCAACGTTATCGACGAACGCCTGCGGAGTAACCCCTGCCGCCTGCGCCTTTTCCTGGATTTTTTGACCGTGCTCGTCCGTGCCCGTTTGAAAGAACACGTCGTAGCCTTCTTTCCGTTTAAACCGCGCGATCGCGTCTGCCAAAATCGCCTCGTAGGTGTTCCCAATATGGGGTTTTCCCGAAGTGTATGCAATCGCCGTCGTGATATAATAAGGTTTCTTTGCCATAAAAAGCACTCCTTGTGTAACACATTCTCTCAAACATTATAATACTTTTTTTAAAAAAAGTAAAACGTTTTGCGCAATCCGCGACAAGATTGTAAGGTAAATGTCTTTGAAATTGCTAAGTTCCGCCCGTATTTTTGCGGGAAACGCCATTGAAACCGTTGACAAAGCCCACCAAAAGGGGTATAATAAAACCATCGACGGCAAAGGTGCCACAAGGTGTAAAACCCTGTTGCCCTTGCCTTTTTTCGTTTATTTGCTTTCATTAGCAAAAGAAAACGATCATAAGGAGAACGCTATGAAATCGGTAACCGAATACTTCGGCTCTATGGTCTTTGACGACAAAGTCATGAAGTCAATGCTTGACGAAGACATCTACAATACCCTCAAACGCACGATTAAGGACGGGCGCAGTTTAAATCTGTCCGTGGCAAACGAAGTGGCAAACGCTATGAAAGATTGGGCAATCTCGCTGGGCGCAACCCATTTCACGCATTGGTTCCAGCCTATGACGGGTATCACCGCCGAAAAGCACGACAGCTTTATCTCCCCCGACAAGGACGGTAGGGTAATTATGGAATTTTCGGGCAAGGAACTCGTCCGCGGCGAAACGGACGCTTCGTCTTTCCCCTCGGGCGGCTTACGCGCGACCTTTGAAGCCCGCGGCTATACCGCTTGGGACGCAACTTCGTACGCATTTATCAAGGACGGAGTGCTGTGTATCCCCACCGCGTTTTGTTCGTATAGCGGCGACGCACTCGATCAAAAAACGCCGTTGCTCCGTTCCATGGAAGCGATTAACCGCCAAGCCATGCGTGTTTTAAAGCTGTTCGGCAACGAAGAAGTAACTTCGGTCAAGACCACCGTTGGACCTGAACAGGAATATTTCCTTGTCGATAAACAAGTCTTCACAAAACGAAAAGATCTCGTCTATACAGGACGCACTTTATTCGGCGCAGCGCCGCCCAAGGGACAGGCGCTCGAAAGCCATTATTACGGCGTCATCAAACCCCGTGTACAGGCTTTTATGAACGATCTCAACGAAGAATTATGGAAACTCGGCGTTCTTGCAAAGACCGAACATAACGAAGCCGCCCCCGCGCAGCACGAACTTGCGCCTATCTTTACGACGACGAATATCGCGGCTGACCACAACCAGCTGACCATGGAAATCATGCAAAAGTTGGCAAAAAAACACGACATGGTATGCCTGTTGCACGAAAAGCCTTTTGAAGGGGTAAACGGCAGCGGTAAACATAACAATTGGTCGATTTCGACAAACACGGGCGTAAATCTGTTTGAACCGGGCGACACGCCCAGTGAAAACGCGCAATTTTTGTTGTTCTTATGCGCCGTTTTAAAAGCCGTGGACGATTATCAAGATCTTTTGCGTATTTCCGTAGCGTCGGCGGGCAACGACCACCGTCTTGGCGCGCACGAAGCTCCCCCCGCCGTCGTTTCCATTTTCTTGGGCGACGAGCTGACGGAGATTTTGGAATCGATTGAAAAAGATCAGCCTTACGGCGCGAAAGAAAAGGAACTCTTGCGCGTGGGCGTACATACCATGCCGAAGTTCCCTAAAGACACCACCGATAGAAACCGCACTTCGCCGTTTGCGTTCACGGGGAATAAATTCGAGTTTAGAATGCTTGGCTCGGCGGCGTCTGTTTCCGATGCGAACACCGTGCTCAACACGGCGGTTGCGGAAAGTTTGAAACAGTTTGCAAACGAGTTAGAAACCGCAGGGAATTTCGAGACGGCTATTCATATCTTAGTTAAAGGGGAGAGCACTGGACATAAGCGTATTGTGTTCGACGGCAACGGTTACGACGATAAATGGATTGCCGAGGCGGAAAAACGCGGGCTTTTGAACCTGCGCACCACCCCCGACGCTCTGCCCCGTTTCGTCGATGCGAAAAACGTCGAGCTGTTCACGGCGCACAAGGTATATACCGAACGCGAAATGCAATCCCGCCTTGAAATCCAGCTCCAGCGCGGCCGCCAGCTCTCCGTAGAGCTGATCCTCCGCCCGCTTGAGATAGCGCTCATCCATCTGGCTGGCTTTCTTGCCCTGCTCCAGTGCGCGGCGGCGCTTGGCGGTAATGCCGCGGATCAGACCCACCGTGCGGCGGCAATCATAGAAAATGACAATCTGCTGATAGTGCTCCTTGA
>JAZSJN010000200.1:0-2827 GCA_045534315.1 Candidatus Scatosoma sp. | reverse complement strand
TATTACTATACAAAAAAGAGCGGTTTTCTTATAGGAAACCGCTCTTTATTATAGAGCCTCGTTTAACTTTTATTATAGACTTCATAAAAGAAAGACATGTTATTAAATCCAACCAAATACGCAGCTTCGCTTACCGTCAATTCGCCCGTTTTTAATAGATTTTTGACGGCGGCAATACGTATGGAATTGCGATACTCGATCGGGCTTTTTCCGGTGTATTCTTTAAATAATTTTCTAAAATTCGATTCACTCATACTACAAAGTGTTGCGTAGTAGGAAATTTTCTCGTTTTTAAAATATTGTTGTTTTAATTCTTGCAGGGCAGGGAAAAGTTTTTCGTACTTTCTTCGCAAGCCGAGTTCGGCACTTTCTAAAAAATGCAGCAGTTCGTAAATTTTTGCGGACAAAAACAGAGTGCTGTACATATTTTCTGGCGATACGGACGCAAAGGAGAAGGATAACTCGGGGTTGTTGATTTTAGCGGGCGAAGAAAAGTTTGCGGGCAACGCGTCCGTTTTCATATTAAACGTCAATATTTTTATTTGCGTGGCGTCTTTAAGATAAATTGCCTTGTATGGCAGATTTTTCGGGATAAAAAGAACGTCGTGCTTTTCTAAACGTATCGTAGTTTTCAGCGTGTTGAAATGGTATTCCATCTCGCCGTGCTGCACGAAAATAAAAGAATACAACTTTTTTCCGCGTCTATAAGTAAATTCATGGTTTTCTTTTCGCGTCAAGTGCGCAAAGCCCGGTTCTTGTATTTTCAGATGTAACCGTCCGTCAAATCGAATATCCTGCATAAATCTCCTAAAAATGATCGAATACCATACAAATTTGTTGAATACGATATTGATTTTTTGCTAATGGTATTATATAATAAAAAAAACGAGCTGTCAAGCGTTACTTTAAAAACGGAGTGTAAAAACATGATAAATCATAATTTTCTTTTAACGACGGATGCCGCAAAGGATTTGTATGCGGCAATAAAGGATTTACCGATTATCGATTACCACAATCATTTGTCGGCGAAAGATATTGCGGGAAATAAGCGTTTTTTGGACGTTTACGAATTGTGGATCGCGCCCGATCCCTATAAACACCGCGCTATGCGTATGTGCGGCGTGCCAGAAAAATATATCACGGGCGACGCGACGAAAGAAGAAAAGTTTGCGTCTTGGTGTGAAACGCTGCCCAAATTAGCGCTGAATCCGCTGTCGCATTGGTCGTATATCGAGATGGAAAAAATCTTTGGTTGGACAGCGGCGATAAACGGGAAAAATGCAAAAGAATTGTATGCGTATTGTAACGGCTATTTGCAAAACCATGAAATCACCGTTGGTAAGATGATGGAAATTTTCAACGTGGAATACGCGTGTCCTTGCGCTTCGCTGATAGACGATACGTCCGTTTTTGACGGCGACGCTCGCTTTGCGCCGTCCTTGCGTGGTGACGATATTGTTGTGCCGACCAAAGCTTTTATTGAAAAATTGCAAACCGCTGCGGGTGTAAAAATTGCTAATTTGGACGATTTTAAACGGGCGATCGGGGTTCGTTTAGACGTGTATGCGGCGTGCGGTTGCCGTTTTTCCGACCATGCGTTGGATAACGGTTTCGTCTTTTATCAAGACGACGGAAAGAATTCGAAACGTTTCGCGGCGATTACCAAAGGGAAATTGTCCTGCGAAGATAAAGCAAAACTCTCGTCGTATTTGCTCGTGTTCTTAGGCGAAGAATATGCGAAGAGGAATTTTGTGATGCAGTTGCATATCGGCGCGGAAAGATACACCAGCTCGACATTGCGCGAAAAAGTAGGTCCTGCGGGCGGTTTTGCGGGAATCGGAAACAGCGTGGACGTGCGCTCGTTGACGAAATTCTTGGATACGGTTGATTGTGGAGAACACGGTTTGCCTAAAACGTTGCTTTTCACACTCAATCCCGCGGATAATGCGCTCATGTCTGTTTTATCCGGCTCCTATTCAAAAGACGGCGTGGCGGGTTTGATTACGCAAGGTCCTGCGTGGTGGTGGTGCGATCATAAGCAAGGCATGGTGGAAATGTTCGAAAACGCGTCGGTGTTTAGCGCATTATCGAACTTTATCGGAATGACGACCGATTCTCGCAGCTTTTTGTCCTTTGTTCGTCACGATTATTTCAGACGGGTGCTTTGCGATTGGCTGGGCAAAAAATGGGCGCAGGGCGAATTGCTTTGCGATTGGTCGGAAGTACAAGATTTGGCGTATAAACTCTGCTACGGGAACGCAAAAGAAGGGACGCGTATACAATGAACGGAACGTTTAAAAACAAAACGGTAATCGTGGTGGGAGCGGGAGACGAACCGTGCTCGGAAATCGCTGTCGCCTTAGCGCGTCAAGACGCGTGTGTGCTCCTGATTGGTCAGGAACGGGATAAGCTTGCCGCCGTGCAAAAACGGATACAAGAGATCGGCGGACAGGCGCGCGTATACGCATGTGACGTTAATAACACGTCGGCGCTCACACACTTATCGCAGGAAATAAACAATCAATTTGGCTGTTGCGAATGTTTGATCTACGGCAGCGGCAGGGAAATGAAAAAAATCTTTTCCGCGAACACCAATATTAAGATACATGCCGAAGGGGCGTACGTCGCTAGTTGGATAGAACGCAGAACGGATATGCCTATCTCGACAGATCAACGCGATTCGCGGTTGTACCTTTGTATGTAAATTTAAAATTTAAGAAAAAAAATCATTATAGTTATATAAGGAGATAAGATATGTTTAAAAACAAAACGGCGGTGGTTACCGGGGCAGGCGGAACGCTCTGTTCGGCAATAGCAATCGAGCTGG
>JAZSJN010000066.1:0-7386 GCA_045534315.1 Candidatus Scatosoma sp. | reverse complement strand
GCCGACCAAAAGAAGGAATTTTTCCATCGCTTTATTCTCGGCACATATGATTTAATGAACCGTTTAACGACGAAATATCCTGATGTTTTGTTGGAAAGCTGTTCGGGTGGCGGCGGTAGATTTGACCCTGCCATGCTTTATTATTCACCGCAAATTTGGACGAGCGACAATACGGACGCTATCGATAGGATTTCCATTCAATTTGGTACGTCACTTTGTTATCCTGCCTCTTCAATGGGGGCACACGTATCCGATTATCCTCGTGCCTTTTACGGTACGAAAGCGGACGTTGCGCTTTGGGGCTCGTTTGGGTATGAGCTCGACATCAGAAAATTAACGGATGAACAAAAAGCAGAATTCAGAGGTCATATTGCAGAATATCATAAGTATTACGATTTAATTCATTTTGGGGATTTGTATCGAGTGCTTTCGCCGTTTGATAAGGGGAGTAAAGTGGCTTGGGAATTTGTCAGCGAGGACAAATCGAAATGTCTATTGACGGTGGTTTGTTTGGAACAACGCATCCCTGAAAATTTCATTTTAAAACTGAAAGGCTTGGATGAAAATGCGTATTACAAAGACGAAGAAAGCGGAAAGATTTATTCAGGCGCGCTGTTGGCGCAGGTGGGATTGAATTTGAGCAATCAAATCAATTATACGTATGGCAGCAAAAAGTGGTTTTTCACAAAGGCGGATAAGTAATTTATGGATTTCATTTGGGCAGGCGATAGACAAGCGATTAATCAACAAAAAAACTTCTATATCGCCTTAAAAAAGCAGGTTGATAGAATAGTAATTTGTGCGGTAGACAATTACCAGGTATGGATTGACGGCAAATTTGTCGCCTATGGTCCTGAACGCACGGCGGCTGGGTATTCCAGAAAAAAAGTCTTATTCTTGGACGGTGCGAACTTTATCGAAATCAAGGTGATTGCACACGGCGTTCCCGTGTATATGTGCGATTTTCAACTGCCTTTCTTTGGTGCGGAGCTGTATGACGGCAAAAATCTTGTCTATGCAAGCAAGGATTTTTCTTGCAGAGTGGATTTATTGCGAGATGAAAAGACCTGCCGTTATAGCCGCCAAAGGGGATTTGTCGAAAAGCAAACGCTTGCGGAAAGTAAGTATGCGGAAATAGAAACCTATGAAGTGGACACGCCTATTCTTTTAGAGGGAATCGGCGACACGGCAAGCTATCAACAGATGGATTTTAAAAGGTTCGAGGAGAAGCCGTTTGTTGGTTTTGATTTATTGACGAAACCGTGGTGGGAGGATATTCCCGAATACGTAACGCCTGAGGGTTGTTTTAGCATAGAAAAGGACTTTTTAACCCTGAAAGAGGGGTATAAGGAAATACTTTTTTCGCTGCCTTGCATTAAAACGGGTTTTTTAAGCGTAGACGTGGAAAGTCAAGGCGAAAGCGAAGTTTATATTGTTTTCGATGAAATTTTAAACGACGGAAAGTGGAATTTTAGGCGTTCGGATTGTAACGATTTGTTTGTATATACTTGCAAAAACGGACGTTATCAGCATCTTTCTGCTGAGCCGTATACGATGAAATACATTAAGGTAATTTATAAAGGCGCGGTTACAGTAAAGCCTTCGCTTGTTTTATACGAAAATTCAAAATTTCGTTTTGATTATGCAGGGGATGAAAAAATAGCGTCCATTATCGAGGCGGCAAAAAATACTTTTGCACAAAATGCCGTGGATATTTTCACGGATTGTGCAGGACGCGAAAGGGCGGGATGGCTTTGCGATTCTTATTTCACGGCAAAAGCAGAGCGCTTTTTTACAGGCGAGAATAAGGTAGAGAGAAACTTTTTGGAAAACTTCATTCTTTCAAAAACGGAAGAGCTTCCCAAAGGTATGCTCCCTATGTGTTTTCCTTCTCAGCATGATATAGATTCCTTTATCCCGAATTGGGCAATGTGGTACGTTGTGGAATTGAAGGATTATTTTGATAGAACACAAGATAGGGAACTTATCGATAGAGCCAAAGAGAAAGTTTACGGTGTTATTGAGTATTTTGAGAAATTCAAAAGCAGCTACGGTTTACTCGAAAATCTGCAAAGCTGGATTTTTGTCGAACACAGTATTGCGAATACGCTTGATTATGTAAAAGGGGTCAATTTCCCCTCGAATATGGTGTATAGTGCTATGCTGAAAGCTGCGGGGGAGTTATACGCGGACGAGAACCTGCTTGGGCAAGCGGAATATATAAAACAGCAGGTTGTGCGATATGCCTTCAACGGCAAGCTGTTTGTGGATAACGGAGAAGTTGTAGATGGTAAAATTGTGCCGTTTACAGACCATATTAGCGAAACTTGCCAATACTATGCCTTGTTTTTCCATATTATCGAAGATGATAATTATGCTGCGTTCATTAAAGAAAATTTTGGACCGAATCGAAAGAGTGGCTTTGATTACGTAGGAAAAAGCAATGTGTTTATCGGCAATTATTTGCGACTTTTTTGGCTGTACGAGCAAAAAGAATACGATATGGTTTTAAACGAAGCCGTTGAATATTTCTATGAAATGTCGAAAAAGACGGGTACCCTTTGGGAACACGACCAAGCGAAAGCAAGTTGTAACCATGGATTTGCGTCAGTGATAGCTACTTTACTATTGCAAGCATAAAGAAAATTTGTTTTTGGACAATATTTGGATAAAAACCGCTGAAAACCTTTAAGATAAAGGCTTTCAGCGGTTCGTTATTAGGCTTCGAGTCCCGTACGGGATAAGGTGAGGATTTTACTCTTAGAATACTGAAAAAAATGTATAAAATAAAAGAAAAATTTGCTTGGGGCATAGTTGGGGCATAGTCGTGAATCCCTTTAAAATAAAGGGCTGTAGAAGTCGGAAGTGCTTCGAATCCACCTCTGCCCACCAAGAAAGACCTAAAACGAAACACTTCGTTTTAGGTCTTTCTTATTCAAGCCGAAAAAGTTTGGAATATAATCATGGATTGCCTTGCATGGAATCGCCGCAGGTGTAGCTCCTTTCAGTTTGATTGTATAATTCGAACCACTTTTTTTTAAGAGCCTATTGACAGAAAAGAAGAAGGGCGCTATAATAAATGAAATCGAGGCAAAGTATCGAAAAACGGGAGTAAGTGATATGAAAAAACAGGTGTTGGAAATTTATCCTAGGGTGTTTTTAGCGGATAAAACGCAAAAGGTGTACGTAAAACTTGACGGCGTTTGTGCAAGCGATAGGGTAATAATCAAGATACAACCGATGGAAATTTATGCGGTTAAACACACGGATATATACCGCGTTGACGAAGAAGAACGGTATAGTTATTGCGAGATGACAGCGGAAGGCAACGGCGTATATTCCTATGAATATCCCTTTTTTAAAGAGCAAAAATACGATGTGAAGATTAAGGTTGGGGACGAATTGTTGCTTTGGTCGCACGTGTACTCGGTTTTGCCCGATTTGGCGGCGTTGCGAGTGTATAAAGGGGATACGCATTTGCACAGTTGCCGTTCGGACGGGGAAGGAACGCCCTTTGAAGTGGCTTGCAATTACCGCGCGGCGGGGTACGATTTTATCGCGATTACCGATCATCACCGTTACGCGCCGTCCTTGGAAGGGAAAGCGGCGGTGGAAAAATGGACGAAAGCATATCGTGTTTTTAAAGGGGAAGAAGTACATAACCGCGACATGGGATATTTCCATATCATCAACTTTGACGGCGGGTTTAGTGTGAACGATATTGTGGAAACGCGTGACGAATACGTACAAAGCGAAGTGGCGAAGATCCTTGCCAAAAGGGATATTCCCGACACGGTCGCGGATAAATACGATTGCGCTTACCGTATTTTTGTGGCGGAACAAATCCAAAAAAGGCGGCGGCTTGGCGATTATGGCGCACCCATATTGGGACGTTTACGGCGAATATCATATGCCTGCGGCAACGACGGAATATCTGTTAAAACGGGGCACTTTTGACGCTTTGGAACTTTTGGCGGCAGACGATTGTGACGGAAACGGCGACAATTTGCAAATTGCAATGTGGGGAGATTTGCGCGCGGCAGGGTATAAAATTCCCGTGCTCGGCGCGTCCGATTCGCACAGTTGTACCGCGCCCAATAGTCTGTTTAATCACCAATTCTCGTTGGTGTTTGCGGATGGATTTGACGGTATAAAATCGGCAATCAAGGCGGAACGCAGTGTTGCGGTGTTGTCCTTTAACGATGAAAATTTCCTTGTGTTTGGTACGTTGCGGTACGTTGCGGTACGTGAAATACGTGCGATTTTTATTGAAAGAATATTTCCCCGCGTATAAACAATTGACTGCAAAACACGCGGCTGCAATATTAGCGGAAGATGAAATTACGGTTGCGGCGGCGGAAGATGAAATTTCGGCGCTTAACCAAAAATTCTTTGCGTTTTGATTGCAAACAAGAAAAATAAAGCGGCTATGCATGTGATTGCATAGCCGTAATTCTTTTATGGGGAAGATGAATTAAAAAGTCGTGCCGTATTTGTAATTGATAAGTAGATTTACAAAGTTGCAAATAATAAAAATCCCTTTTCTATAAGAAAAAATGTTATTTTTTGGGCAATGAACACATAATTTCACCTTATTTTCATTGTAAAAAAGAAAAAAGTCTGCTATAATATTAGAAATTATCAAATTAGGAGAGTATGCCCTTTGCGGGAAAATACGAAGAATGACGGCTGTAAAGTTTGAAAAAGTGCATTTTTTCTATAAGTCGGACGACGCGCAGGACGAAAACGTTTTTGCGGAAGAAACCGCCTTTTCTTTGGACGGAGTGGATTTTTCCGTGGAAGAAGGGGAGTTTGTCGCCGTTTTAGGGCATAACGGAAGCGGTAAATCCACCCTTGCGCGGTTGACAAACGGCTTACTTTCGCCATCGGACGGCGAAATTACCGTGTTCGGATTAGACGCCAAAGATCCTAAAAATCTCTTTGAAATTCGCAAACAGGTGGGGATCGTTTTTCAAAACCCAGATAACCAGACGGTGGCGTCGATCGTCGAAGACGACGTTGCGTTCGGTCCTGAAAACGTAGGGATTGAACGGGAAGAAATCGGGAAACGTATTTCGTTTGCACTTGACGCGGTGGGTATGGAAGACTTCCGTGGCGCGACTCCGTCCCGCCTTTCGGGGGGACAAAAACAGCGTATCGCTTTGGCGGGTGTGTTGGCGTTAAAGCCCCGCGTGATGATCTTGGACGAAGCGACGGCAATGCTTGATCCACGCGGCAGAAAAGAAGTCATGGACGTTGTTTTGCGGCTCAACCGTGAAGAAAAAATCACGGTGATTTTAATTACGCATTTCCCCGAAGAAGCGATGCTTGCCGATCGCGCAATTGTTATGAGCGGTGGGCGTATTGTGATGGAAGGGAAACCCGCCGAGATTTTTGCGCGCGAAAAAGAGCTGGAAAAATATTCGCTGACGTTGCCCAGACAAATACGTGTGTGCCGCGGCTTGCGTCAAGGTGGCGTTGACGTCGCTGATACCATGGACGAAAACGAAATTGCAGACGGAATTTTGTCCGTATTAAACGGCACGAAATCGGATCGTGTTTTGGAGCAAAATAACGAAAGAGTGGGAGACGGTACGCTTTCAACGCAAATCAGCTCCGAAAAACAGGGGGACGGCGCGGTGTATTGCGAGAACCTTTCCTTTGTATATAATCCAAAATCCCCGTTTGAAACACACGCGCTCGATAACGTGCATTTACGGATCAATGCAGGGGATTTTTTTGGCATTATCGGGCATACGGGCAGCGGCAAATCGACGTTTGTGCAGCATCTCAACGCGCTTTTAAAAGTGCCGTCCGCGCAGAAAAAATATAAAGAGAAAAAGCCGAAAAAAGGACAAACCTTGCCACCGAAAACGGTTTTGACGGTCAATGGGTTTGATCTTACCGACAAAAAAACCGATTTTAGAGCGTTACGTAGTAAGGTCGGGATGGTTTTTCAATATCCCGAATATCAGCTTTTTGCCGAAACGGTCTTTGAAGACGTGGCGTTCGGATTGAAAAATTTCAATAAAAATATCAGCGAAGTGGAAATCGAAACTGCTGTACGCGAAGCCCTGGAAACGGTGGGGCTTTCGTACGAAAAAGTGAAAAATCGCTCGCCGTTCGAGCTTTCGGGCGGTCAAAAACGTCGCGTGGCAATTGCGGGTGTGATTGTGACGAAACCGCAAATTCTGGTTTTGGACGAGCCTGCGGCAGGGCTTGATCCGCTCGGTAAAGAAGAAATCATGGCGTTGCTCCATAAAATCCACGGCGATTGGTGTAAGACGGTGATCGTTGTGTCGCACGACATGGACGAAATCGCGGAAAATTGCAACCGCGCGGCGATTTTTTCAGATGGGAAAATTGTTGTTACGGATACGCCCAAAGGGCTTTTTACGGACGTGGACAAAATCCTTTCGCTTGGTTTGGATGTGCCGTTTACGGCAAAAATTGCACAACGTTGTCGGCAAAACGGTTTTGCGATCGATTGCGATTATACCGTAACGGATTTTGTTCAAAAAACTTTGCAAAAAATCAAAAACATGGGGGACGGTACGCGTTTAACGCCGCCCGAAGGGGGGCAGACGAATGCGTGACGTTGCTTTCGGACAGTATTACCCTGCCAAATCTTTCGTGCATAAAACCGATCCCCGCACGAAAATTCTGTTTTTAATCGTCTATATCGTTTCGCTGTTTTTAGCGGACAATTTTTATGCGTTGGGTGCGTGCGCCTTTTTGTTCGCGGTAATCGCAATTTTTTCGCGCGTGCCTTTTAAGAGCTTGCTCCGCTCGGTCAAAGCGGTCGTTTTTTTGCTGGTGTTTATGAGCGTACTCAATTTATTGCTATTCGACGGTGGGGAACCGTTGTACGATCTGCCCAAACCTTGGCGTTGGCTAATTATCACCGACAAAGCCCTTTACAATGCGGCGTTTTTAGCGGCACGACTGCTTTTGTTGGTTTTGGGCTCGTCGCTTTTGACGTTGACGACCACGCCCGTATCCCTTGCGGATGGTATTGAAAGTCTGTTAAAGCCTTTAAAAATCATTCGTTTCCCCGTGCACGAACTTGCGTTGATCATTTCGATTGCGCTTCGATTTATCCCTATTTTGACGGATGAAACGGGGCGTATCATGAACGCGCAAAAAGCGCGTGGCACGGATTTTGAAACGGGCGGTATTATCAAACGAGTAAAGGCAATCGTGCCTGTATTGGTGCCTTTGCTGATCATTGCTTTCCGCCGCGCGGACGAGCTTGGCGACGCGATGGACGCGCGTTGTTATTCGGGTAGCAAGGTCCGCACGAAGTACAAAAAGCTGACCTTTGGTTGGCGTGATTTTATTGCCGCATTCTTTGCGGTGGCATTGCTTGCAGGCGTTATCCTTTTG
>JAZSJN010000142.1:0-2619 GCA_045534315.1 Candidatus Scatosoma sp. | reverse complement strand
TAGGAGCATTTTACCATAAACACCTTGCAATCGAGCCCGAAATACGAACAAGCCATACTAAGTGCCGTGCCCCATTGACCAGCGCCCGTCTCGGTGGTAACGCCCGTCAAGCCCTGTTCCTTTGCGTAATACGCCTGCGCGATTGCCGAGTTCAACTTGTGCGAACCGCTGGTGTTGTTACCTTCAAATTTATAATAGATATGCGCGGGAGTACCCAGCTTTTTTTCCAAGCAATACGCGCGGATCAAGGGCGCGGGACGGTACATTTTGTAAAAATCGCGTACTTCCGTGGGGATATCGATATAAGGGGTGGTATCGTCCAACTCTTGCTTTGCAAGCTCTTTACAGAACACTTCGGACAGCTCGTCCACCGTGATCGGTTTCATGGTGGCGGGGTTGAGCAAAGGTGCGGGTTTGTTTTTCATAAACGCACGTAAATTGCACCAAGTATGCGGGAGCTCGTTTTCGCTTAAATAGATTTTGTAAGGTATTTCTGTTTTCATATTTTTCTCACTCCTTTAAAAAACTTGGTTACGGAATATATTATCACAATATTCGATAATAGTCAAGCAAATGAGCGGCAAAACCGATAAATAAATCGTATAAAGCCGCGTGTAAGATAGAAAAACGCCGCTTTTTGGCAAAGCGGCGTGGGTTTTATACATTGTAAATAAATCAGAGTTTTAAATAGTCGAAAAATCCGCCCGTTTCCAGGTCTTTCCAATACAGCGTGTCGTCGTCGAGCAGAATATATGAATGGGGTGTCCCGTCCTTAGGCAAAGCGACCGAACCGCAGTTGGCGTAAATCGCGCCGCCGTCCAAAACTTTGTGATGGGGATTGTGGAAATGTCCGTTAAACAAAACGTCGCCCGTTTTCAGTAAAGGGGGATTTTGATCGTTGAACAGATGCCCGTGGGTCAAAAACAGCGTTTTTTCGCCGTGGGAAAGCAAGGCGTAATCTGCCATGATGGGAAATTCCAACACCATTTGATCGACTTCGCTGTCGCAGTTGCCGCGCACGCAAACGATCTTGTCTTTGATCGCGTTGAGCATGGCAAACACTTTTTTGGGGGAATAGTCATCGGGGAAATCGTTGCGCGGACCGTGATAGAGCAGATCGCCGAGCAATACGAGCTTATCCGCATTTTCATTTTCAAAAGCGGAAAGCAATTCGCTGCACCACGCCGCCGAGCCGTGAATATCCGATGCAATGATATATTTCATAAAAAACTCCGTTTAGAAAATAAACTTTACAACGTCAAACTGTTCGGGCAGGGGTGCGCCGCTGTCTAAAATACTTGCTTGTGCTTCCAAGCACGCAGGCAATTCTTCTTCGCGGAAACTATGGAAAGCAAATTCCGAGAAATTGACCGCTTTGTTCGCCAAAAGGTTAATGGCGGTGGAAACGAAGTCGCGGCTTTCGGTGATGCCTTTGATTGTTACGTTGTTTTTCATCGCGTATTCGAGATTTACGTGCAGATTTTTCCCCGTCAGCGAGCAGAAAGATACGTACGCTTCGCGTTTGACCAAGGGGAAGAGCAAAGAAGGTTCGCAACGGTTGTTAAAAGCGATATATACCGCGCCGTCTGCAAGCTTTCCGCCTGTTACGCTTAACACGTTTTGACGCAAGTTTTCGTCGAGGGGGAAAGTATAATAGATGCCGCTGCGCTTTGCGCGGGCAAGACGTTCAGTGTTGTTGTCCGCCAAAATAGGTACGGCGCGGTGATAAATTAAGATTTGACACAAAATGTTTGCGTATACACCGCCGCCCAATACCAAAATGTGCTGACCTACTTCAATATGCATTTCGTCCACAACGTGTTCGGCAAGTGCGATTGCGTCGATTAAAAACGCCGCTTCGTCGGTGACGGAATTGGGCAAAAGATAGGTGTCGTCGGGGTTTACCAGTACGAAATCACGATAAAAACCGTCGGCGGTTTCCCCTGCAATCAGCAGTCCGTCGGGCGCAGCTTCGTCTTCGGTGACGCCTGCAAGATATACTCTTTCGCCACGCTTTAAAAAGGAATTTTCGTCCGCTTCTGTAACCTGACCGATGGCAAATCTGCCAGGGATAAAGGGCGCTTTTACTTTGATCGCGCCCGAATAAATCGCAACGTCCGTTTCGGTGATGAGCGCTTTGGTAATTTTTACTTTGACTTTATCGCTGGTAAGTTTGAGATCGGGCGCAATTACGTGCTGTAAATTGTGCGGGTAAGCCAGTTGCCAGACTTTCATAAGAGTTCCTTTTTGTTTCCACGTGCGCTTATATTTAGGCGCGAAAAAACTATCGCGTCTCGCACGAGTAAATTAAGTATAAACTATTTTTCATCAATTTGCAACTATTTTTTTATAAATTCCCGTCAAAAACAGTTGACGAGTGTAAAAAAAAGCGTTATAATTGGTTAGCATACGAAAAAAGAAACAGCGAGGTGAATATAATGAAAGCTGATATCCATCCTAAATATCACGAAGTAACCGTTACTTGCGCTTGTGGAGCTACTTTCAAAACCGGCACGACGAAAGAATGCGAAGTGTTGAAAGTAGATATTTGCAGCAATTGCCATCCTTTCTTCACGGGCAAGCAGAAGTTGGTTGATAAGTCGGAGGCCAAGCGGTCTT
>JAZSJN010000130.1:0-19048 GCA_045534315.1 Candidatus Scatosoma sp. | reverse complement strand
TTCCATGAAAGAGCAGACCTTGAAAATCACGAAGGTTGTTGCGGACGATTTGAAGACGATCGGTTCCGATCATTGGGATATCAAGTTTGAATTCGGCTATAACAACGGCGAAGTTATTTTGATCGACGAAATTGCGTCGGGTAATATGCGTGTTTACAAAGACGGTAAGATCGTTGATCCCGTTGCCCTGACCAAGCTTATCAACGAAAGATGATTTTATTGAATACAGAATTTGAAAGCCGCCCTTTTTCGGGGCGGCTTTTTGTTATTCGTCTTGCTGTTCTATTACAACGTACGTATCGATTATATCCCCATACACACGTGGTTCTATTTTGTCGTTGATATACTCGTTCATCTCATTATATATCGCTTGAAATCCTTCGTCGTCAAATACTTCCCCTTTTATCATATATGAAAACAACTGAAAATACCAGCTCGCAAAATACCATTCAATCGCCACCTTTGTTTTGATAACTTTTTTATCATACATAATTTTACACCACCATTTTTATTACTAGCACGGCTAGTAAATATATAATAGCACTAGCGTTGCTAGTAAGTCAAGCATTTTTACTAGCATTAGTGGTAAAATATAAAAAAGGAGCAAAATCATGATTACTTTGGAAGAAATTCGAGAACGATTGATCACAGCCATTCAACAAAGCAACTTAACACAAACTGAAATCGCAAAAAAAATCGGTGTATGTCAACAAGCAATCGGGCAATATCTCCACCAAAAGAAAATGCCCGCGTTGGACACGTTTGCCAATCTTTGCGTTGTTTTGGATGTAGACGCAAATGAAATTCTCGGTATAAAATAATTTCTCTTTTATGATGAAAGCCGCCCTTTTTCGGGGCGGCTTTTTGTTATTCGTCTTTGATATTACCTTTTTGTACGTTCTTTTCAATCAGCGTTTGCGTATGCTGCCAAATCTCTTCCGCACCCGCTTTCGTCCGCCTTTGACGGTTTTCCACCTGCGTTTTGCATACGCCGTGTGCCCGCCAATCCCCGCCGTCGTTGTAATCGTTTAACAGCAAGGGATGAAAATTATCCATGGCTTTGGCAAATTTTGCCTCTGGCGTTTCCCCTTTTTCAAACTCTTCAAACAACGCGCGAAGTTCGTCTCGTTGATCATCAGGGAGCAACCCAAAAATACGCTCTGCCGCCTTTTCTTCCTTTTCCTTTTGCGTGGCAAGCGCCTGCGCATCGTACGCGTACGCGTCCCCTGCGTCGATCTCCACGACGTCGTGAATAAGCGCCATCATCATCGTTTTGGCAAGATCAATCTCTTCATTTGCGTACTCTTTTAAAAGATATACCATCGTCGCCATATGCCAGGCGTGTTCAGCGTCGTTTTCTTGGCGCGCAAAACCGCTAATATGCGTTTGACGCAGAATATTCTTTTCTTTATCAATTTCTAAAATAAAACGAATTTGGTCTTCCAAGCGTTTCGTCGCCATACGTCCCCTACCTTATTTGCCAATAATCCGTTTGTATTCGGCAAAATACCGCCGACCGAGAATATGTAAGCTTTCGCGGCAGAAATGAATATCGTCGCCGTTTTTGTTCTTTTGATCGTTGGAAAGCAAATCGGACGTTTCTACAAACCCGCCGTTGCCGCCTTCCGCCACCACTTCGCGGATCACCTGCAAAATCGGCGCGCAAATGTCGATATTTTTGCTTTTCCAATCGTTAACGAACTCCCCTGCAATAAAGGGAATTTTTTCACCAACGCGGGCACGTACCCCGCTGAGCATCGCCGCAAGCTGTTTTTTGTAATTATCGGGCGTGTTCTTTTCAAACGCGTCGTGTTCGCCTTGATGCCATAAAAATCCCACCACGCGGTTTTCCTTATTGAGCGAAAGGGCGTAGTCGATAAGCTCTAACAATTTAAGATACAGGCAATCCTGCAAGCCCCAATGTTTCTTTTGGAAGCCTGCGCCGCCGACCCCTGCGCGGATAATCAGCAATTTTCTATCGTCTGCAAGCAAACCGGATTTTTCGTATTCTTCCGCAAATGTCAGCGAAAAATCGCCCGTCTTGACCCCGTCTGCGCTTTCACGTTCTTTTGCCTGGTCAATGACAAAGGGCTTGTCGTGGAAAGTAATATGCAGGTTTTCATCGTCAACGGTTACCGTCTTTTCTGCATACAGATAAAAAACGTTGGGGGAGGGTATGAGCTCTTGCGTGACAGGACCAACGCCACAACCTTCAGAGTTGGACTGTCCCCCCTGAATGACAATATCAAATTTAACGTTAGAAAAATCCATAGTATTCACCTTTTTTTATTTTTTTGATATAGGTATTATAACACAACGCCTTTTTAAATTACAAGTATTTAAACACATTTTTTATACAAAAACAATGCGGGGGCGCGTTTGGCATACCCCCGCATTTGTATTTTGCTCTTATTTGTTTTTAATTTCTCTTCTTTTTGCTGATACCAAGCACCAAGCCTGCCGCCGTCAACGCTCCCAGCGTCATCGTCCCTACGCCGAACGAGCCGCAACCTTTTTTGCTGCTTGCATCGCTACTTTGCGAAGTGGATACGCCGCTTGCCGAGCTACTCTCTTCTATACTCGTTTCAATCGTTTCGCTTGAACTTTCTTCCTGCTGACTGTTTTCCACGTCGGGCACTTCGATTTCCCTTGTAATCTCTTCCCCATTAAAATCGTACAGCGTAATATTTCTGATCATAAATTCGCCGTCAAGCCCGCCCATTTTGAACAGAAAACCGCAGAATTTATCTTGATACGCGGAATACGGATGTTCATTATGATAAATAGGCGTAGCTCCCGTCACCGTGATCTTATACCAATCCCCATCCTCCTCTATATCCACTTGAATAATGGGATACGAGCCGTCGGAAGCAAGAATCTGCACGATATACCTTTCCCCCGGCAAATCTGCCACGCTTGAAAGGATATCATTGTTCACGATTGCATATTCAAACGAAAACGAACCCACTTCTATCGGCGTCAGCGTATACGGTTTCGATACCGTCTGTACGCCGTCCGCAATAAAACGGATTTCAGGGTTTGCCGTTGCCGTGCCGTCGCCACAGAAATACCAAGCGTCGTATTCCCCGTCCACGCGGCAATAGTCCCACTCGGTCATATTTTTGACCTTTGGTTCTTCCAACGTCAACACGCATGCGGGCGGATTTTGCAATGATTCGCGCTCATACACCAGCCGTGCCGCACTCGCAGTCAGCGAATCGGTCGCCATTGCGCCTATCGTCACCCCCACGCAAAGTGCCGTCAACACACTCGTTATAAGCCTTTTCATCCTTTACCCCCTTAGCGTTTATACGTCAATTTTCTCTCCGTTACTTTCGTACGTTGCCAAAATCATCTTGATAACTTTCGAGCCTTCTTCCCCGTTAATCGGGAATTTTTTACCCTTTTCCACGCAATCGTAGAAATGCGCAAAGAGTCGACCGTGTCCCGTACCGTAACAACCTTTGCCGTATACCTTTTGGATCGAATTAAAATATTTCAACTCGTCATTTTCCAAAACATAATCACCCATGATACGTATATAACCGTCTTTGGTGTAAAGCATCACTTCCGGCATGAAATCTCTATGACTGCCGTTGGTTGCAAAGAAAGTGAAATTCGCCTTGCCCGAATACAGCGCGCTTGCTGTATCTTCCACTTCAATCGCATGTTTTAAGGTAAAATTATTCACAGACGCAACCACTTGATCGGGCATACCACAGAACCATTGCATAAGATCGAGCGTATGCAATGCCTGATTGATCAGTACGCCGCCGCCTTCCATGCTCTTTGTTCCCCGCCATTCCGCTTGCGCATAATAAGATTCGTTTCTATTCCAAATCATGGTCGCGTAACCGTTCGTTGCCTTTTCAGCCCCTAACCGCTCTTTCGCGTAAAGGTTTGCCGGGTTATAACGATTTTGTAACACCACGCCAAGCTGCGCACTTGAACGCTTTTCCGCCGCCACAATTTGATCAATTTCATTACGGCTGATGCATAAAGGCTTTTCGCAAAGCACGTTCACACCCTTATCCAACGCATATATGACCATTTCCGCATGTAAATAATGCGGTGTACAAACGTGTACGACGTCAGGGCGCATTTCGTCAATCATTTTCTTGTAATCAGTATAGGGCTTTGCGTTGGGAAATTCCGCAAATTTACTTTCATCCACGTCGCAAACCGCGACGACGTTTTGTTGCATTTCCGCCAGCACTTCCAAATGCACGTGCCCAATTACACCCAGACCTATTACGGCAACTTTCATTGTTCGTTCTCCTATTTTTGCCTATCCTTGCAGGCTATATATCTATCATACAACCTTTGCAGGAAAAAGTCAATATACAAAACGAACTTTTTTGTATACAAAAAGTATCTTTTTTCCTTTTTTAACAATCAGTATTCTACTTCGTAGAACAAATCGTTAGCAGCGTGTTTTTCTGCCGCCACGGTAAATTCTACGTAGCCGTCGCAAACATCAAGCAAAACTTCTTCGTCGCCAAGGCGAACGGAGCGCGGCGTCTTGCCGTAAATGCGCACCTTCATATCGCGAACGGGTTTTATACCGTCAATTTTCGGAATAGCATTGTTGAGAAAATCGTGCCCATTGTTCGGTCTGCCCTCAAAACTACCTTGACGGCGGTACACGCCCAACGTACCTTTACCGCTTTCTTCCGTCCACGTAAACCGCGTTTCGGCATATCCGCCCTTTTCGTAGTCGTAAGTAAACGCGTCGTCTTCGTACAGCGAGAACTCGCCGTCGCCACCCGTGTATACCCGAATTACGTAATCGTGTTCTTTTTCCAGAATATATTTCTGCGGTTGCATGGTTGCAACAATCGAGCCTTTTTTCACAAGCAAAGCCCCTGCGTATCCGTCGGCAATTTCGTATTCCACGTCCCCTTGATAGGTCTTGCCCGTGAAATAGTCCACCCATTCCCCTTCGGGCAGTTTCAAGTGCATATCAAACGCGCCCACGTAAAGAGAATCACCCAACATGTACGCGTTATGCACGTCGTCATATCGGTCGGTTTCCCCATAGAGCATAGGCAAAGGACGCATCACGGGGATTCCGCTGACGTTTGCTTTGTGCGCCATCGAATATAGATACGGGAAAAGCGTGGAGCGAAGCAGGGAATAATTTTTGATTGTCCGTTCAACTTCGGGGGGCAAGAACCAAGGGTAGAAATAATACGCCCAAGAACAGATCTGCGTCCAAGTAGAAAGAAATGCGTAGTGGATTGCTTTCACGTCCATAATGTCCATGTCGCAAGTGGTATTTGTATGTCCACACATAGCGTAATTAAGACATGCTACTAGGGTTCTAGGTCCGCCGCCCGTATCCCCCGCCCACGTCGCCGCGTATTTTTGCGTGCCGACGTATGCTCCCGACGTGTAGATCAAGCCGCGTCGGTCCGTATAATTTTGAAAGCCCTCTTTCATCTGTTTTGCAAGCGCCAAACAATAGATATTGTGCACTTCGCTATCCAGATATTTTTTCGCCCAAAGGCGGTCGGGATGCGCCATAATTTGCGCGTGTCCGTCCAGCTTGAAACAAGCCGCTCCGTTGTCCACAAATTTTTTCAGATGCTCAAACCACGGTTCGTCTTCTTTCGTGATAACGTCCATTTTTTTGACGTCCGCCAAATGCTCGTCGATAAAATCTACATTCTTTTTAAATTGATCGCCGTTATCATCTTGCAACGCGTATTCAATCGTCGCGGCGGCAGCTTCATTACGGTCTTCTTCATAGAATAAATCGTAATCTTCGCAAAGCCACAGAGAAAGTTGCATACCCATAAAGCGCATCGGCCCCATAAAAGTACGGTGGCTAGCCGTGTTTTCTGGCAGCCAATGGGGCATCCAAAAACGATCTTTGCTCCACTTTTTATCCGTGGAAAGATCATAATAATTTTCCATCCATACCGGCTCTAATCCGAATACGTCACAGGGGATTCCGCGGTCTCGCATCATGCGCACGTCGTCCAAAAGCTGCCGCGCGTTCATCAGTCGTTCCGATTCGACAAACGTCAAACCGTAACCAAAGGCAGGCAACATAGTCGGCTTGCCCGTAATATCCGTAATAGCCTGCACCATATCCAGCAACGAATCTGCGGCAAGCAAATAAAAATCCGCAGTTCCGTCCGCCGCCGAGATCGTCAAGGTATCCTGATCGCTGTCGCCAAGGTCAAATTTTTGACAGTAGGTAGAGTTAATAATAATCGCCCAACCGTCCGAACTGAGCACCACAGGCATAGGACCGTAAGACGCTACGTTGGCAACCCAAACGTTGAGCGTTTTTCCACGGATCATCACGCTGTCGCGGTTGGCATCCCCCATACCGAACAGTCGTTCCTTTTTTTCAAGCGGAATCCTGATTTCAAAACCTCCACCGTTATTATTTTGCACCGCAATATCTAAATCGCGTTTTGCGCCGTGAAACGAAACGCCGCTTTCCGTAATCTCCGCGGCGCAATCAGCGTATTTACGCGAAAGTTTGTCCTGTAAAAATCCATACCGCGTCAACATAGTCGCTTTACCATTCTCTGTGATAATACGATAACCGCTTTCCCCAATTTTTTTGAGTTGTAGCATAATTTTCTCCTTGTATTTTTGCCACGTTGCGCTAATTTGTTTGACAGCGGCAAAAATTTTGTTTATACTATAATTATAGCATAAACTACTTTATAAACAATAGAAAATCTTCTGTTATTGGCAATTTTTTAGCATTATCTTATTTTATGGAACTGTATTATTATAACCGACACGATTACGATACCGTAATTCCTTTGGTAGAATTAAAAATGCCCTTTCACGCCTTGACGATCCTTTTGGACGGCGAAATGATCTACTACGTCAACGGCAAACGGATTGTTTTGCACGACGGCGACGTTATTTTTATCCCCAAAGGCGCGATACGCACCCGCGAAGAAGTGCGCAATTCCCGATACGTCAGCTATAATTATTGGGACGAGGAACAGGAAATTTTTCCAACCTTATCGCAAGGGCTTTTATCCAACGCTGCCTTACACACCCTCTTTGCCTTTGATGAAGCCAGAAAATCGACCTTCGATCTGTCCGAGCCCCGCCTACATCTTTTACTCCGCGCATTGATAGAAGAGCTGCATTATCAATTAAAGCTACAAAAAGAAAATGCGCTGGTAAAAGAAATCAAGCAGTACATACATGAGCATTTACGCGAAAAGATTAACCTTGCGGACGTATCGAAACACGTTTTCTTTTCCGTACCCCACGTCGAAAAGCTATTCAAAGAAGAAACTGGCGTTTCGGTAATTCGTTATCTGATCGAGCAACGGTTGTCCTTGGCAAAAAATTTGTTGTTGGACGCGTCCCTACCTCTGCGCGCCGTCGCAGAAAAATGCGGTTTTCCCGATTATAATTTCTTTTCACGTACCTTTAGGAAAAACATCGGCTGTTCCCCCTTGGCTTATCGTAACGCGCACGCCGTAATCGAACGAAAATAAAAAATCAATCATTTTAAAACCGCCCCGCGCATTTTACGCGGAGCGGTTTTGATTTTATTTCTTGATAAATTCAAGGATCGGCGTTACGTCGTCGAGCGAGTGCGGGTGATGCAATCCATCCGGTTTTACAATGGACGTGATCTCAATCCCCTTTTCCTTACAATATTTAATCAATTTACCTGCGTTTTCTTCAAACGCAACCACTTCGTCGCGTCCGCCAGCGATCAAAAGCAAGGGCAAGCCGAGCGAGAAAAATTCGTCCAAGTTATCGATAGGATTTCCTTTAAAGGTACGGAGCGTGTCCGCGTTCAAGCCGTATTCTTCAAACGCCTGCCCCTGTTCCACACTATTTTTTGGCGGCCAGCTTTTCATATCCAAAACGGGCGCGTCCAAATATACCTTTTCCACACATTCGGGGTAGAAAAGGGCGAAATTGAACGCATATAAACCGCCGCGGCTAAACCCAAAGAGAGAACATTTTTTGTCCAAATTAAATTCTTTCACGACAAAGTTATAAAATTTGTGCATCAAACGAACGGCGTTATAACTGCCGTATTTGTCGCTTATGCCATAATTAACACGGGTGTAGCCCTGATCGAGCAAAGCGCGCTCCGCTTGATCGAACGCATATAAAAATTCCGTTTTCCAAATCCATTTTCCGTTGGGATTTTCAGGAATAATCACCGTACCCGTATAGCCGTTAAATTCAAATGTTTTTACTGTTTCCGCCATAAATGCCACCTATTTTTATTTTGCAAAATATGCTTTTATATCCTTAATTTTATGTTCTCCGTCGCTGTCGGTAATCTCCACCGTAATCTTGGACGGACAAATCGTAGGCATTGGACAAATGACCTTATTGCCGATTGTCGTGCCGATATATACTAAAATTTGTTTATTCCTATAACGGGGCAAGCTTGCATACACTTTAAATCCCTTAACTGCCTGTCCATCCGTAATATCTTCCGTGATTACGATACGGTTGACGGGTTTTGACTTGCCCGCCTCTTTCAAAGGTTTTTCAAAATCGGGACGCGTAATTGTATAAACGTTCCCGTCTTTTTCCATTTCGCCGTAATCGTTTGCAGGATTTTCGTACGTTTCCTTAATCTTCTTACCAAGCTCGATCATGCGCGCTTTATCCAGCGCGTTGATCTGCCCGTGGTTGTCAGGTCCTACGTTAAGCAAAAAGTTTGAACCGCGCCCTACCGAGCCTTCGTACATACCAAACAGCTCTTCCACCGATTTAATCGTGTCTTCATTGTGATCGTAAAACCACGTATCACGAAGTTTGCAATCACACTCCGCAGGCAGGCAGTAGGTTTGCGACAATTCCACACTTTTCCCCGTCAATTCGGAAAAGTCCCAGGCAGAAACGGCGAGCGGATTATCCAAAGACGCATATCCGTCTTCGTTGCCCACCCAACGCACGCAAGGCGACCATTCGGGATCACAGAAGGTCTGAATTTCGGGTTGCAAACGGAAAATTTCCGCAACGATACGCTTTTTATCGTATTCGTGCCCTTCTGATCCGCAACCGTCAAACCAAAGGTAATCGATTTTACCGTAACCGCTCAAAAGCTCGCTGATTTGATTGATAAAATAATCGTCGTACGCCTTTCCGTTTTCAAACTTGATCGCATGCGAACCCCATTGCGCGGGGGAATAATACAACCCAACTTTCATATCGTATTTGCGGCAAGCGTCTACAAATTCGCGCACTACGTCCCCCTTTCCATCTTTCCAAGGCGTTTGCGCCACGCTGTATTGAGAATATTTCGAGGGCCAAAGCGCAAAGCCGTCGTGGTGTTTCGTCGTCAAAATCGCATACGTCGCCCCCACTTCCTTTGCCATTTTTACCCATTCTTCACAGTCCAGCTTGTCGGGATTGAACGCACACGCATCCATTTCCTTACCGTCCCAATCGGCATGCCCGGGATAAAAACTGCGAATACCAAAATGGAAAAACACACCAAATTCCCAGCTTAAAAATTCCAATTGTCCTTTTGTAGGCTTAATTTTCATATCTGTCGTCCTTTACCGAAAGTTCGGCAATCTCCTTATTTTCTTAATAATTTTTTCACGGCATCCATATACACCAGCCAATCAGTTCGGCTGTGGTAATGCTTACCCGCGCGCAGATGGAAACCCACCGTGCCGTCCGTCCACGTATCCCCGACCACAGGCAACCGATCGGGAGAAATCATACCGATTTTTCCATACAATTCCCAAATTTCCGACGCTGCAACGCCCGATAAAAATTGATTGTCGTTATCTGCCCATACGTCTTCGATCGCGCCGCCAATATACACCGCGCGAGGGGCAACCAACGCCACCAATGCGTGCTGATCGAACGGCATTTCGACTTCTCTGCCCACGTACGTATGATAATTAGGACAGAACCAATACGGGAACGTGCGGCAAATTGATTCGACGGACTCACCGCTATCGCTTCTTCCGCGCGTAAGCGCCGCGCCCGAGCACCCAGAATCGTTGGTGCATACAAACGCAAAGCGTTCGTCCATCGCCGCAGTCAAAAGCGCCGTTTTACCAAGACGGGAATGTCCTGCAATGCCAATTGCATTTTTGTCCGCTTCTTCACGCGTTTGCAAATAATCCATCATTTGCGACGCCATATACGACCAGTAACGGATTTTACCCGTGGCGTTCGGCGCGCGCGTTTCCTCTTCAAACAACCCCGCCAAACCCGACGTAAAATCTCCGCTGTCCGTCGTTACGTCGTCATAACAGACGCTAAAAATCCCAAATCCGTTGTCGATGATTTCTTCCACGGGAAGATACCGATCGGGAATATCGGGACGAAAATTCAGATAGATAAAGAACGGACAATTCTTCGCGCCCACGGGATATATCAATTGCGTAGGAACGGTATGTTCCTTGCCATTTACCGCAAACGTAAATGAAACGGTTTCCCATACCGCCTTGCCAGCAAAGTCGAGTGCGTTTGTTTTCGTTTCGATGTTCGGTTGCGCGTATACGGGCGTTTTACCGTAACAATGCTCTAACAAAACGTTTTTCCAATACGGACGCATTTCGCTTTCCCATTGTTCTACCGTCGTCGCCTTTTCGCCGTTTGGCATCGTCAACAAATCAGGCAAATTGCGTTTTAATAGCTCCTTTGCCAATACGGAATTTTTGTCCAACATCTCTAAATACTTCCTTATTATTTTACAAATTCCACTGCTGCGTAGCAATTAAAATCTTTCAGCTCAAAGCATACCCTACCGTTTTCGTAGGTAAACGAAATTTCTTCACCCTGCGGCTGCAACAGCACATTCTTGGGCTTGTCAAGTTTCACCGCTACTTTCACAGATGAGAGCGTTACGATATCTTCCACGACTTCCGTTTTACCACGCGCAATAATATTTGCATAACAAAGGTGCATCACGTAGGAATTTTCACGTTCATACAAAGATACTTTGCCCGTCGCAGGCAGCGTCGTTTGCACCCGCTTTTCTCCAAGCAATTTATCTACGAGCGGCGAAAGCAATACTTTTGCCGTCAAGCCGCCGTCCTTTTCATACAACGCAAACAGATCCGCCGCTACCGCGATACCGTCTTTGCCTTGCGTAATCGCAGGGGAAACTTTGTTATAATCGCAAGGAGTTTGCTTGTGCGAGCAGAAACGCTCTCCTTCCCTTGTAAAGTACGGGGACAACTTATCTGCCAGCACTTCGCCCGTTGCCTGCACGTTATACACGTTACCGTACACGACGAGCGGAGTATTATTTGCCGCTTTAACAGGATATTTTGCAACAAAATAGCCAGGGATAAGCGGATCTTCGTCCATACCGACAAAACCCAAATCTACGCCGTTTTCCGCCAAAGATTTCGCCGCTTTGCCAACCGCCAAAATCTTCCCACCTTTTGCGACGTGTTTTTTCAAGGACGCAACTACTTTGTCGCTAAGGGCAATATCCTGCGCAACGACGATAAGCGGATAACCGTTTTCCAGTTCGTATTCGTCGATTACATCGAAGAGATATTTTCCTTCAAACAAAATACGAGCTGCGCCCGTTCTGCCGCCCCCCTCGTCGGTGGGCGTAAACATTGCCATTTCCGCCAAATATTTGCCGCCGACAAACGGTTCTCTTTCGCGCATAAACTTCATCGTTTCCGCCACCATTTCATAGGTGTATGCGTCCAATCTTCCGCTGGGATGCATCTGATCGCCGATATTCATACCTGCGCCAAACGTCAAATTTTGCGCCGCTTCGTAGCGGAGCGCTTCCTTATATTTATAACCGCCGAACTCACCCCATTCGCGATGGAATTTCCCCGTCATACCGATACAGTTTTTACCCGCGCGGCGAATATACGACATCATCATCGGGAAGTGGTCGTACCCCCAGCCGCCCGTAGGCAGAGATTCAAGTTCGAGCTGATCGCAACAATCGATTTTACTGCGCGAGCCAATTTCAAAGCCGCCGCTGTTTTGGAATACCACCGTTTCAGGACTAATCTCATGCACGCACTTTTCCATTTCGTCAAAATAATGGTTCATAACGTCCAAAGACTGTTGCCAACGATCAGCGGCACTCTCAGGATCAAGCCCTTTCTTTTTCATATCCGCAATACAGTTTTTGCAGAAACAGGGCCAATTCGCAACGATGTCAAAGAACACGCCGTCGGGTTTGTATTTTCTAACGACTTCGCGCGTCTGTTCCTTTAACAGTTCCAAATAGGGCGTGTTAAAACACAACCGACGGAATTGGTTTGGCCCTGCGGGGTTAAAATCGTCATAGCAGAACAGCCATTCGGGATGTTCTTTCGCCACGTGCTCGTCAAAGCCCGCGGAAATATATATTTTAGCAGAAACGCCCGCGTCTTTACAAGCCGCGAGCTGTTCGTCCAAAAGATTGCACGTCAAGTGAGGATGGACGAAAAATTTGCTGTCTTTATAATAAAAGCAGCCGTGGTGGCATTTTGCAAATACCGTGATAGAATCCAAGCCCGTTTTTCTAAGCATATCCGCAAAATCTTTGCGACTAAATTCCGAGCCGATACCTTCGATCAATTCCGAAGTGTGAAAGTCCAAATGCACGCAGCGTTTATCCACGCCGCTCCATTTCCAATTGTTCTCCATATTCTTCGTCCTCCGATACGTACGTTGTTATTTAATTTTGGGGCGGTGAAAAAAACACCGCCCGTACTTTTTATTTTTTCTCTTTCGAGCCGTAAGATCCTGCCGTGTTCTGCACGTAGTTATCGTTGCCCACTTTCAAACGAGAATTTGCGCGGCGTTTGTTCAGCTCCGTCAAATACAGATCTTCGTCAACGGGCAAGCAAACCTTTGCGCCGCTCTTCCAACCGGACAGTTCGATCGCGTTCATCAGTTCTACGCCGTTGATACCTTCCAAGCCGTCCACAAAGAATTCTTCCTTCCCAAGCAAAGCGTTGGCAAAGTTGTTGATAATCCCCGCGTGTTGAGGGTTTTTGCCGTCCGTTTCCACGTCAATAACTTCCCATCTCGGACGTTCCCACGTACTTTGAGAAGTTTTCACCCATTCTTGGCTGTCCACTTCGTTCTTGTACCAGATCAGTTTATCCTTTTCGCAAAGGAGCTTCCCTTTCGTACCCGAAACTTCAAAACGGTTCGTACCCGGCGTTTCACCCGTCGTCGTAATGAACGTACCCGTCGCGCCGTTCGCATATTCAAAATACGCCGTAACTTCGTCTTCTACTTCGATATCGTGCCATTTACCGTATTTGCAGAATGCATTTACGGAAACGGGCATTTCGCCGATTACCCAGCTAACAAGGTCGATCTGGTGGGGACATTGATTGATCAAAACACCGCCGCCTTCGCCTGCCCACGTCGCGCGCCAGCTACCGTTGTCGTAATAGAACTGCGTTCTAAACCAGTCGGTAATAATCCACGAAACACGCTGCAAATCACCGATTGCGCCGTTTGCGATCAGTTCCTTCATCTTTCTATAAACGCAGTTGGTACGTTGGTTAAACATCATGGCAAAGCGAGCGTTGCTCTTTTTCGCCGCTTCGTTCATTTCCTTAACGTGCTTGGTATAAACGCCTGCGGGCTTTTCGCAGATCACGTGGATCCCGCGTTTTAAACATTCCATAACCATTTCGGGGTGGAAATAGTGCGGCGTTTCCACCAAAATCGCGTCGCAAAGCCCCGAATCGAGCATTTCCTTGTAATCTGCAAAATACGCCACGTTTTCATTCTTCGTGCCGTTTTTTACGTTTTCGAGCTTTACGGGGTTATTATCGCAAACTGCCGTAACGACGCCGTTTTCCACTTGATCAGCGTCAAAAATATTAAACATGTACGAGCAACCTTGGTTACCCAATCCAATAATACCAAAACGAATTTTTTCCATAATTAAACACTCTCCTTTTATTTGATATTTGCTTTAAGATATTGAATACTTCTTTCTACCTGATGCAGCGTGTCGGGTTTATCCGCCGCATTGTCCTGTTCCACAAAATAATACTGAACGCCCACTTCGCGCATTTTATTGATAATCGACTGGAAGTTCATAACACCGTAGCCAACCGATTCGATTTCAGGTTCATATTTCCAATTTTCCGTATTATAAACCGTCTTATAATCTTTGAGGTGTACGCAACCGATACGCCCTTTCAACCTTTCGAGATATTCGATGACGTTCATACCGCCGAGCTGTAACCAATACGTATCGAGCGTAAAGTTAATATACGGCGCGTTATCGATTACGAAGTCCATAACCGTCTGGCCGTTGTGTTGGGAAAATCCGAAATTATGAGAATGTCAACAGAGCTGACAAGAGTATTTGCGCATAATTTCGCCTGCTTTATTGTATTTTTCGATATATTCTTTGCACTTTTTCTCGTCGTTGATAACTTCCGCCGACATAGCGCCAAGCCCGATATTTTTGTTGCCGAAATACAAATTTTCTTCGCAAACCTTTTCCGTTTCGTTTAAAAGACGGTCCTTGTCCATGTGCGTAAGACAAACGGGAGTCCCTACTTCGTCCACCATGCGCTTGATACGTTTCGGATCAAACGTCGCGCCCGAATATTGGAAAAAGCTATAGCCCATGTCTTTCAGCTTTTGCGCGGTAGCAATAAGCTCTTCTTCCGTGCCGATTAAATTTCTAATCGAGAATAAGTTCAAGCCGATTTCTTTCATAAAGTCTTCTCCCTTTACGATAATAATATTTGTACATATTATAATACATTTTTATCCAAATGTAAATAGCAAAATATACAAAAACTATTGCGTTTTTTTTGTAAAAACAACAAAAAAAACATACCCGACCGCACTTTACGTGCGGCGGGCATGCCGTTTAATTTTTAGCCTTCATTTTTCCGTAATTTTTACGGAAAAATCACCTTTTTGCTTATGCTTTCGCTACGCCGAGAACTTCCGTCATGTAGAATACGGTTTCTGCGTCTGCCGCTCTGCATGCGTACAATTTATTCGTCATCAAACCTTTAATGGTAGGATAATTCACTACTTCGCCGGCAGAATTCGTAGCGGTAGACCAAGTCGCTTTATCTACCGTTTGAACGTTATCTCTTACGAAAGCAGTAGCGCCCAAGGACAACGTCCAGGATTCATCTTCGTTTTGATGATAATGAACGTACAGCCAATCATTACCGTAATACCAACCGTCCGCACCCAATCCGTTGATATAAACGTACGTACCGTTTACAAGCTTGATTGCGAAATAGATATCGCTGTAACCGCTAAGATCGGTTTCCGTATCCAATACGTGCATAGGGTTCGTCGTACTCGCCGTAGACCAATTCTTGGGATTGTGCAAGAAATCGAATTCGGTAACCTTGCTAAATCCTTCGGGAGCAGCCATCGTCGTCGTGTCGCTAAGACCATATCTGTCTCCACGCCAAATGTCTTCTGCGATTTCCGTTGCTTCCGCAGGGATCGTCGGCGAATAAGGTTCGCAAACAGCCCACATATCCGTCAAGTAAACTCTTACGTCCGTCGTGTAATCGCCATCCGCTTTGGTAGGATATGCGCCGCTATCCCAAGGTTCTGCCTCCGTTTTTGCGTGATATTGCAAAATCTTTTGCAACGTATTGCCTACAATACCCGTTTGTACGTTTTCAGCAACGTAGCCGTCGGGAGAGCTAAGGGACAACGTCCATGCGCCGTCTACCTTTACCAAATGGAAGTACAACCAATCGTTGCCTTCATACTTAGTAGCGTTGCGCACGTAGAAGCCCGTACCGCCTACGTTTTTCATAGCGAACCATACTTCGTTATAAGCGCTAACGTCCGCTTCGTCAAAACAGGTTAAGGACATGTCTTTACCATTAGAACCCCAAGGAATTTGGTTCTCGAAGCCGTTTACCGTTACCAACGTGGTGTTATAGTTCCATTTATATTCTTTAACGATCGTGAAGCCTTCGGGAGCTTCCATATCCGTCGAAGAACTGAGCGCATAACCGCTCGCGCGCCAAATGCTGTCACGTGCCTTGATTGCATCTACAGAGATACCGGGGGTGAAAGGTTCTTCAGGTTCTTCGGGTTCTACGGGAACTTCAGGTTCTTCCTCTACTGCCTTTGCAACACCAACAACTTCCGTCGAATAGAGATACGTAGGCTCGCCAAGGTTGTTTCTGTCTTGATAGAATACGATTCTGCTATTGTCGACATTCATATCGAGAATTCTACCAATCGTGTTGCTAGCGTTTGCATGCTGATCGGTGATCGTCTTCCAAACCGTACCGTCCGCTTTGGTAATTTCAATCGTCCAAGCGATCGTAGGATTACCAGACGTATCCGTCATGGTGTTTTCCTGTTGGATCAGGTGGAAATAAACCCACACCGCCGAGTTATAACCGTCAACCGTCGCATAGGAAGGCGTTTCCGAAATTTGACCGTTTACCATCTTAACTGCAAACCAAACTTCGCTGTAATCTTTAACGTCTACCGAAGACAGGTCTTGACCAGCGTTCAAAATGTAGCTGCCCCATTCTTTTTCCGATTTAAACGCCGTTACGCTGTCAAAACCAGCGGGAGCCGTTTCCGTAGTATCAACGGTTGCAAACCCAGCGTTTGCACCGCCTACTGCCGCCATCGCATCGGTGATGATAACTGCGTCATCCGAAATTTCGGGAGCCCAAGGTTCATCGGGAACTACGGGAGTATCAGGCGTTTCGCCAGGAGCTGCGGGAGGCGTGATTGCCGCGCCGTCCTTGCGGATCGCCAATACGTCCGTGAAGTATGCGGTTGCCGTTTTGCCTGCGTTCATATCCAAACGAGGATACGAACCCCTATTTACGCCGCTCTTCCACTGCATCAAATCATCAAACAACGTATCCGTAAGACCGGTCTGCGTTGCTTTGTAGCCGTCGGGCGTGTAAAAATCTTTCGTCCAGGTGCCGTCTTCTGCCTGCGTCATATGCACGTACATCCAATCGCCGCCGGTGTAGAATTGAGCGCCTTGTACGTAAATATCCATACCGTTTACGACCTTCATAGCAAACCACAATTCGCTGTAGTCACTAATATCCGCTTCGTTCAGGTGACCTGTTACAGGGAAGTCGTTCGACGTCGTCGAAGTCCAGCTGTAATAGTTTACATAGTTAAAGCCGTCGGGTGCTTCCACGCCTTCCGCATACGCGCCTTCAGGTTGACCGCCGCCCGTGAAGTAATAGTTATTCCAAACGTGGTTCCAAAGTATGGTAGCGTCTTCGGAAATTTGGTTGTCGAAAGGAACTTCTTCTTTCCAACCGATAATTTCCGTCGTGTAAATGCTTGCCGTCATGCTCGCGTCGCTGCAAGGATACAATGCAATCATATGCGTAGGTGCCCAAGCGTTACCGCCTTGCGCGCCGTTATAACCCGTTCTAGAGAATACCAAGGTTGCAACGGAATCGACGTCAACGTTAAAACCAGCCGCCGAACCACCGTCTCTAACGATATCGAATACGCTGTACAGAATTGCATTATTTTCGTCTTTAACAACCAAATCCCAAACGTTTGCGGACGTCTGATGTAATTCAAAGAACAGCCATTGGTTTGCGCCAAGGTTCACCGCCTTGTTGTTAGCCGCAACGTACGCGTCGCCATTCGTTTCCAATTTCATACCGAAACGAACCACGTCGTATATCTCAATATTCGTCTGATTAAACAACGTTCTGTAAAGGGGATTGCCACCTGCTTTCCAAATGCTGGTACTTTCTTGATACCAATCCAAACGAAGCATCGATTCGTAACCTTCAGGGATACCTTCCGTTACTGCCGTAGCCGTAGAACCGTTTTGGAATGCACGTTCAGGTGCCGTCGCGGTGTTACCGTCCTTAATCATCTGTTTTTCAATCGTGCTCTTTATTAAACCTGCCGTGTAATCACAGGTAATAGAGATCGTACCCGTCATGTAAATATCGGCATCGTCCCAACCGTAAATGATTGGAAACATAACCGTCGTGTCTTCCGTAAATACGAACTGCGTAATTTCTACGTAATCGTCTTCATTTTCGGGAAGCGTACCGTCTGCGTTCAATTCAACCGCACGGATACCGCCCGACATAATAACGTCGTACGTACCTGCCCCTGCGCTGAACGTAGCAAGGTCGTAACCCTCTTCGGTAAGGTTCAAGTCAACCAAAACTGCTTTGTTCACTTGCGCTACGACGGGAAGTTTTTCCCACGTTGCAGTAAGCGTAATATCGCCCGTAACCATGAAAGGTTCGTCTACGGGGTTACCGTTTGCGTCTACCCAACCGGAAAATTCAAAGAACTCCTTGCTGGGAGCTTCGGGGAAATAGAGAACGTCATCTCTAACCGATTCTTCCGTCTTAACGCCGTCTACGTCAAGCGTTACCGTGTAGTAGTTTACTTCTTTCATGGACAGATTGTCGATATAAACGATGGAATCGTTATCCGTATTGATACCCGTTGCCGTGTTATCAAGGGACAGGATAATATAATCTGCCGAAGTACCAACGTCCCACGAACAGTCTACCGTGAACGTGTAACGGAACCAACCGTTACCAAGATCCTCTGCATCACTACCTTTGATGGTTTTCTGGTTGTCTGTTTCATAAACCGCGTCAAGGTCACCTTCATAATCTCTTGCCGCATATACGATCAACGTCGGGTTCATGTTATCGAACTTAGCGTCGAATGTGATTTCGTATTTCGTAAGATCCATACCGCCTACGGGGATTGCAAAGCCTACCCACATTTGGGTCGTCCACCAACTACCCTGCTGCGTAGAACAAGCATTGTATTCTTCTTCCGTCAAGTTGTTTACGTTAAAGCTGAGTTTCGTCGCGGTTTCGGAACCATTGGTAACGCCACTCTGTACTTCAACCTTTACCGAGCTTTCAGAACCGTCATAATAGTTATGCGTGTTTTCCTGAACTACACCCAGCTGCTTACCGTTAAGAATGTTCTTGTTCAAACGATCCCAGAATTTAATCTGGTCAGCAAGATCCTCTTCTTCGTCGCCACCGTCTTCCGAACTGCTGTCTTCTACGTCGGAGCTACCGTCTTCGGAGCTACTGTCTTCAACAGGCGTGGATTCTTCTTCGGAGCTGTCTTCAACAGAGCTGTATTCTACGGA
>JAZSJN010000098.1:0-11722 GCA_045534315.1 Candidatus Scatosoma sp. | reverse complement strand
CGATGGATAATGAAAAAATCTGCGTAACGATCAACCTGCAAAAGCTACTCGGAGCGTATGAACCTATCCATGCAACCGTGATAGAAGTACGCAATCATATCGGGCAACCAAGGCAACACGATAAGCAGGTTTTTGAGTTTGCGGAGTTGTCGGTGCGAATATAAAACGGTTGACTTCCCGTGGCAAAAGTGGTAGAATTATGGTGACGTGGGTACGAAATTAAGCACCCATAAGTCGTTTGAGAAAGGATAAAAAACCACGCAAAAACACCGAAAAATAGGCAAAAATCGGGTAAAATTATGGGTTTTGATGGTGGGTGAACTGTGCAGGGTACGCGCCCTACCATCTCCACCAGATTCAAAAAACGCCCGTTTTTGGGCGTTTTTTCGTTTTATAAAGGTTTAAAAATTGTCTAACACGAAAAATGCAATCGTTTTTGTAAGAAAAGATATTTACAAACAGCGTGTTTTTGTGCTATAATACTGCTATTCTTTATAATGGGGATATATATGTTACAACTTCAAAACGTTACGAAAACTTATAAGACGAAAGCGGGTACGGTGGATGCTTTAAACGGCATTTCGCTGACCTTTCCCGAAACGGGTTTGGTGTTTATCACGGGGAAAAGCGGTTGCGGAAAAACGACGCTCTTAAACGTGATCGGCGGGCTTGACGGAATCGACGGGGGCGAAATCTTAATTCAGGACAAGAAATTTTCCGAATTTTCCGCCGCCGAATACGACAGTTATCGCAACACCTTTATCGGGTTTATTTTCCAAGAATACAATCTTCTTCCCGAATATACCGTGGAAAAGAATATTAAAATGGCGATGGAATTGCAAGGACGCAAAGTAGACGACCAAGATTTCCAAAAGCTTTTAGAAGACGTCGAGATTAAGAATCTGAAAAACCGTAAACCGTCCGAGTTGTCGGGTGGACAACGCCAACGTGTTGCCATTGCCCGCGCGCTTGTGAAACAGCCGCGTATCATTATGGCGGACGAGCCTACGGGCGCGCTCGATTCGGGTACGGGGGTACAGGTTCTCGATACTTTGAAAAAACTTTCGAAAAACACGCTGATTATTATCGTTTCCCACGATCAGGAATTTGCGGAAAAATACGCCGACAGAATTATTCATCTGGAAGACGGGCACGTCGTACAGGACGTTACGTTTAACGATAAGGAAGTAGCCGCTAACGTCTGTCAGCAGGGGGATAATTTTATCGTGCGCGAAGGCGCGGACCTTTCCGAAGACGAGAAGAACGCTTTGGCAAAGGCTATTAAAGAACGCAAAAATATCGAAATTATCGAAAAGCCTTCTTTTAGAGATAAAAAACTCACGGGGGAAGTGAAACTTTGCGTGGACGAGCCCGTGTCCTTGCGTAAGAGCAAGATGAAGTTAAAAAGCGAAGCTTTTCTCGGTTTGAAATCGCTGACGGTAAAACCGATCCGTTTGATTATTACGATACTGATTGCCGCGCTTGCGTTCGGCGTGTTCGGCGTGTTCGACACAATTGCGAATTTTAGCACGTCAAAGATATTGAAAAATCAATTGAATATTGCGCCGTCAAATACGGTCGTTGCCACGGCGGATTATCTGATCCCGGGCGAAACGGAAGATGGATGCGTGGTAAAGGTGTCGCAGGATTTTGTAGACGAGTTGCAGAGCAGGACCAAGGGAAAAGTCAAAGGCATATTTGATTTAAGGGACAATCGTGCGGGGGCGGCACTACGACCTTTGGATATTTCGGAGGCGAAATCTACCACGGTTTCCGTAGGTCAACAATACTACACCAAAACCGCAAACGGTTTTATCGAATTTGACGTGAATACGGAAATTTCCGAAAACAGCGATTTTAAAGATTTCGATTATAAGCTTATCGAAGGCAGATATCCGACGCCCGTCTACGAAAACGGCGAATTCCATCGCGAAAGTTTGTACGAAGTGGCGATTTCGAGCTACGTTGCCGATTCCATTATACATTACCTTAGGGGTAGAGCGTTGAATGGCAAAGTGATACAAGAACCCAAAGATCTTTTGGACGCATATATTACAGTCAACGCGGAACAATACAAGGTTGTGGGTATTATCGATTGTGGGGGGATTCCTGCAAAATACGACGTACTCAAAACGCTTACGCTGTCGAATGATTATACGGCTTTGATAGACGATTTTAAGGCGTATATTGATTCGGGTGCGCATAAATGCGTATTCGTCGCGCAAGGTTTCTTGCAGGCGATGCGGGCGGAAGACGCCGCTGCGGATATTTATTATGGCGGTGACGTAGAATGGAGACTCGCGTCGCTCGGCGGTGTGAGCACGTCTGCATCGAAATATTTCTACAACGTCGAAGGGTATGGACAAGAAAACGTGTTGCTGTTTAACTGCGAATATCCTGAAAACGGCAAAATCACGCTCGCGGATAACGAAGTTTTAATCCATCCCAATAACTTGAAAAAACTCTTTAACGCGCAGCTTTCCAATCTAAAACCGACGAGCCTTGCTACGGAAGTACGTCATAAAATCGATAGCCTGCAGACGGGTACGATGGAAGACAACCGCAATACGTTAAACGAGATATTTGATGATCTCGACGTGAATTTGTCTACGGATTCGTTTGATTTTGTTCTTAGCCGCCGCCCTTTGTCGGAGTCCAGATCCGAAAAGACGAACGTAAAAATCGTGGGCGTGTACTTTGGCCTTGATCTTGAAGACACCCCCTTGCCTACGACGTATAGATTGATGGTAAATTCCAACCTACTGCGCAAAGTTAAGGTGTTTACGCAGCAAGGGGAGTATGATAAAGTGCTGTTCTCGCCGCGTAGCGTTCGAGAAGGTAAGGACACAATCGTAAATTATATGTTAAGCGAAAGCTTGCTGGGGCTGACGTGGTACAACAATTCCGCGCTCACCGTTATTCGTACCAATGAAACGATGATTCATCAGGTGTCCGAACTCTTCCTGTACGCGACAATTGCGCTGTCGTTGTTTGCGATCTTTATGCTGTATAGCTATATGAGTACGAGTATCGCCAGCAAGAAACAGAGCGTAGGCATCTTGCGCGCGTTGGGCGCGGGTGGAAAGAATATCTTGCGTATGTTCCTAATTGAATGCTTGATCGTTACCGTCATTAACGGGTTGCTTGCCAACGTGCTCGCTTGGATTGGGTGTATGCTCGTCAACGTGTATACGGTGAACGTTATGAATATTTCGGTGCATTTTGCATTGTTCGGCGCGCACCAAGTGCTTATCATTTCGGCGGTTTGTTTGCTTACGGCGCTTGCGTCGTCGCTGTTGCCGATTATCAAAATTTCCAAAAAGAAACCGGTAGAGCTCATCAGACGTTCGTAAGAGAAAAAAAATAAAAAAAAGACGTTCAAACGCTTTTCTTTTTCAATCGATCGTGCTATACTGAAAGCAAATTTTGAACGCTGTCCGTTTTGACTGCGGACGATTGGCGTATCTATAGGAGAAAGGTTATGGAATACAAAAAACTTTTGACGATACAAGATATTTCCTGCGTGGGGCAATGTTCCCTTACTGTTGCTCTGCCGATTTTATCTGCGTGCGGACATGAAACCTGCATTTTGCCGTCCGCCGTTTTGTCCACGCATACGGGCGGATTTAGCGGATTTACCTTCCGTGATCTGACGGACGATATGCCCGCGATCCAAGCGCATTGGCAGAAAGAAAATATCAAATTCGACGGGATTTATACGGGGTATTTGGGCAGTCAAAAACAGGTTGGCTACGTCAAAAATATTTTGGAAACCATGGGCACGGACAACGCCGTCAAAATCGTCGATCCCGCCTTTGCGGATAACGGAAAACTGTATTCGATCTTTGATCAAGAGTACGTGGCGGCGATGAGAACGCTCTGCCCCGCAGCCGATATACTGCTTCCGAATATTACCGAAGCGTCCTTCCTTGCCGACGTGGAATACAAGGAAAATTATGACGAAGAATACATTAAAACGCTATTGTCGGCGTTAACAAAATTAGGCTGTTCGACGATTGTGTTGACCGGCGTAAGTTATGAAGAGAGCAAGACGGGCGTGGTCGTGTACGAGAATGGACAGATCCGTTATTACGAGCATAAGCGTATCGCTAAGGGTTGCCACGGAACGGGGGACGTGTACGCGTCTGCGTTTACGGGCGCGTTGATGAAAGGCAAGGATATTTTTACGGCGGCAAAAATCGCCGCGGATTATACCGTGCTTTGTATCGAAAAAACGCAAGGCGATCCTACGCATTGGTACGGTGTAAAATTTGAAACTGCCTTGCCCGATTTGATTGCTATGTTGTAAGGACTTGGGTTTGTAAAGGCGAACGAATACAATAGGAAGACGGAAAAACGACGGCTATATTGACGGTCGTTTTTACTTTTACGAAAGTAAAAAATGCAATAAGAAAAACGAAAAAGTATCTTTACAAACGAAAAAAAAGGTGTTATAATTTCCAAGAAAGAATTTGTGGGGCGGCATTAAAAGAGAATACTTACAAAATAACGAAAGAAAGGAGTTCTTTGGATGGAAATCAAAAAATTAAGCGCCGTATTGGTCGGCGCGGGCAACCGTGGTTGTGTGTACGCGGATTATGCGCTGCAAGCGCCGAACGAGTTGGAAATTGTCGGTGTGGTAGAACCGAGCGATCTCCGTCGAGAACAAGCGGCAACGCGATATGGCGTGGATCAAAAGAATTGTTTTGCGGATTTAGACGTTTTTTTGCAGGCGAAGATTGATTGTGATTTCGTCATCAACGCGACGATGGACGAAATGCATTACGAAACGGCAAAAAAATTGATGACAGCGGGGTATAATATGTTGTTGGAAAAACCCGTCGTGCCTAATCGTAAGCAACTCTTAAAATTACAATCGCTTGCCAAAGAAAAAGGCGTTAAGGTCAATGTTTGTCATGTGTTGCGCTACACCCCCTTTTACAAGCGGATTAAAGAGATTATCAATGCGGGAACGATTGGTAAGATTATGACCATGGAATTAAACGAGCACGTGGGGATCGCGCATTTTCTCGATTCGTTCGTGCGTGGGAAATGGAGCAACGAAAAGCGTTGCGGTAGCGGTTTTTTGTTGCAAAAATCCTGTCACGATATGGACCTTATCTGTTGGCTGAACAATGCCAGCACCCCGAAAAAAGTGGCAAGCGTTGGAATGCGCGCGCAGTTTATCCCTGAAAACGCGCCTGAGAGCGCAACCGAATTTTGTTATCAATGTCCGCACAATGATACCTGTTTGTATTCGGCGCAAAAGGTGCATTTGGAAGTGGATAGTATGCCCTTCCAGACTTGGATGGATATAAATAAACCTTTGGACGAGATTACCAAAGAAGAAAAGGCGGCGTTTTTAAAAACTTCCGTATACGGACGTTGCGCGTATAACAGCGGCGGAGATATTAACGATCGCCAGACGGTAAACGTGCTGTTTGAAAACGGTTCGATCGCATCGTTTACCATGGTTGGCGCTGTGAATAAGCCCGGTCGAAATATCCATATTTGCGGTACGAAAGGGGAAATAGAAGGCAGATTGGAAGACGGTACATTTGCGCTCCGTATTTTTGATCGCAGCGGTGATAAATTCTGGTATAACGAAGAGATCGTGGACGTGAATAAAGACGTGGTGATCAGCGTGGAATACGGGGGACACGGCGGGGGCGATTACGCCATCATGAACGAGCTGGTACGCTATTTTAACGGCGATACGTCGTCTGTTTCTATTACGAGTCTTGACGATTCGGTGAATGGGCATTTGGTCGTATACGCGGCGGAAGAAAGTGTAAAAAAGCAAAAAGCAATTTTATTATAAAAGTATGAACGGATTTTCTTGAGAGGTCTTGACAGTAGTCATTAAAAGTGGTACAATATATTTGTTTAAAAATTAGGAGTATAAAATGAAAAAAGTTGTGTATTTGCCTTTGGACGAGCGGCCTTGCAATTATTCTTTCGTTAATTTTTTAAGTGAAAAACAGAAGAATTACCGTTTGGTCAGCCCTGCACTCGACGAAATGGGGGATAAGAAAATCCCCGCCGACTACGAAAAGATTAAGGCGTTTTTGACGCGTGAATGCGCGGATGCGGATTATCTCGTGATTGCGGTAGATACCCTTTTGTACGGCGGTATTATTCCGTCTAGATTGCACCATTTACCCAAGGAAACGTTGGAAGAACGCTTGAACGTTTTGACGGAAATTAAAAAGAATAACCCGAAAATGACGGTGTACGGATTTTCATTGGTTATGCGTTGTCCTTGCTATTCGGATGCGGACGAAGAACCCGATTATTACGGGATCTGTGGTTTGGAAATTTTTGAATACGGGCAGAACGAACATAAATTTAAAGACGGCAAAATAAGCCAGGAAGAATACCTTGCTGAAAAGGCGCGATTAAAAGCGGTAGAGCCTTACCTTGACGATTATCTTACCCGCCGTCAATGCAATATCGAGCTGTTTATGAAAACGCTTGATTTGGTGGGGGACGTGTTCGAATCATTCGTTATTTTGCAGGATGATTCCAATCCCTGCGGCTTTACGGCGATGGACCAAGCCAAGGTACGCAAGATGGTTGCGGAAAAGAATTTGAAGGTAGATATTTACCCGGGGGCAGACGAAGGGGGTATGACATTGTTGGCGCGCGTCGTTGCGGATATGGAAGGTTACGCCCCGAAAATTTGCCCCGTTTATCCCAAGGAAGAATGTAAAAACGTCATACCCTTATACGAAGACCGCGAAGTGTACAAAACGATCAAATTGCAGATTGAAAGCGCGGGTGGCGAGCTTTGTGAAGACGAAGAAAAAGCGGATATTTTGCTTTTCTGCAACCTACCCGTGGGCAAGGTACAAAACATTTCCTTCCCGCACGGCAGACAATATTACGACCGCGATCTGCCCGCCTATATCGCTCGTATGAAAAAGGCGGTGGAAGGCGGCAAAGGGGTTGCGGTGGCGGATATCGCCTATTGCAACGGCGCGGACGTGCGTCTTTGCGAACGTATCACACAGGAAATCGGTTTCTTCAAGCTGTGGGGCTTTGCGGGGTGGAATACTTCGTCCAATACGTTGGGCACGGTCATTTGCCAAGCGATACTCCGCTATTTCTCTGGCGACACGCCCACGCACCGCAAATTTACGGCGGAGCGCATGTACGAAGATATTGGCTATTGCGCGTACGTTCGTAAACAGATTTGGGACTACGAAGTGGAAAAGATGGGGTATAAATACGAAGACACCAAGGTTCAGGTGGGCGAAGTGAGCGCGCGCGTGGAAGAACTGCTGAACGAATACATGTCCGCAAACTATCCCGAACTGACCGACAGGTACAAAATTGCGAAGTGCTATTTGCCTTGGCGTAGAATGTTTGAAGTCGGCTTGATTATCGAAGAAAAATAATAATAAAGGATACATATATCATGAAACAAACGGTTAGCGAACTTAGAAACTTTTATTACGAAACGCTTTTTAAAGACGTAGTGCCCTTTTGGCTTAATTCCGATTTGATCGATAAGGAATACGGTGGGTTTATCACGAGCGTGGACAGACAGGGCAAGTCGTACAACAACGACAAGAGCGTATGGTTTCAGGGCAGATGTCTTTGGACGTTCTCGAAACTGTGCAATGTGTACGGCGTAAACGAGGCATGGGCTGAGGCGGCGGATCTTGGCGCGAAATTTATCAAGGACCATTGTATCGATACGGATGGCAGAATGTTCTTTACGGTCACGCGCGACGGACAGCCCCTTAGAAAACGCCGTTATTTCTTCTCGGAAAGCTTTTTGGTGGTCGGTTTTGCCGAATACTATCTGCTCCGTAAAAATCCCGAAGACTTGGCTTTGGCGGTAAAATATTTTGATTTTATGTGGGATATGTATTGCGATCCTTCCACCGATCCTTTCAAGATCACGCCGAAGGAAAACGGGGCGATTCGTCCTTTACATTCCAATACCAACCCCATGGTTTTGGTCAGCTCCGCGCAGACCTTGCGCCGTATCACGGGAAATTACGAATATTACGATAATATCATCAAGAAGATCGTAGCCGATATGATGAATCTTCATTACAAAGAAGAACTGAAATGCGTTTTGGAAACGGTGTACACGGACGGGAGTATTTTGGATAATCCCGTAGGGCGTACCATCAACCCTGGGCTCTCGATTTAAAACTTTTTTTTCTTGATTATTTTGGCTTTTCAGACGGGGGACGATACCTTGATGAAACAGGCGCTGAATATTCTCGATTGGTCGCTCGATATCGGTTGGGATGAAAAATACGGCGGTATTTATTATTTCCGCGACGTGTACGGCAGACCTTGCGAACAGTTGGAACACGATATGAAACTGTGGTGGGTACACAACGAAGCGTTGATTGCAACGTTGGTGGCGTATAAGGCTACGGGAGATGAAAAATATTCCGCCTGGTACGACAAATTGCACGATTATATTTTCAGCCATTTCTCGGACAAGGAATATGGCGAATGGTACGGTTATTTGCACCGCGACGGCACGGTTTCGCACGACCAGAAAGGCTCGCTGTGGAAAGGTCCTTATCATCTGCTTCGTTGCCTGATCTTGTGTGAACAGATTTTGGCGAATTGGGACGGCAAGCTGCCTGCATTGCTTTAAAATCCCGTAACAGTAAAATAACGACGAAAACCGCTCTTGTTTGGGCGGTTTTTTTATTGGTAAAAGTGTTTTATGATATCCTTTTTGTTATTAGTGATTGCGTTTTTTCCGAATTTGCGCGTTTGTTTGAAAAAGAGGAAAAATAATTGACGGAAAGGGCGAAAATATGGTATAATAAATATCGTTATGAATTCTTTACAAAGGGAGAAAAATGTATGAAAAAGATAAAAAAAATATTATCAGTGACGCTTGCGCTCGTATTGGGCGTAGCAGCGGTGGGAATGGTCGCTTGCAAAGGCAAGCACACACATGCGTTTTCAAAGTACGGCTATGATACGACGCATCATTGGCTTGCTTGCGAGGGTTGCGCCGAAACCAAAGAAAAAGAACGGCACGTGAACGACGGCGAAGGGTATTGTAAGGGCTGCGATCATTTGATCCCGAGCGAAGGTGTTACTTATACGCTTTCGTCGGACGGAAAATACGCGCTCGTAACGGGATATGACGAAACAGAAACGAGTGCAATCGTACTTTCGCCCATCTATGGAAACGTGCCTGTGAAAGAGATCGCGCCGTCTGCGTTTGAAGGATGCGAAGATCTGGAACGGGTAACGATGGCGGAGAGTATTACCACGATTGGCGATAACGCGTTTAAAGGTTGCGAAAATATGTCAGGGATTCTGTTATCTAAGCAGGTAACGAGGATAGGCGATTACGCTTTTGCAGGTTGCGAGAATTTGACGATTTTCTGCCAAGCAGAAAGCAAACCTAACGATTGGAGTGAAAACTGGAAAACAAAAGAAAGTTATGCCATTTGGGGATATGCGGGTAAAAGAATGAGCGCTGTTTCGGCAAAAGCAATTCCCGTAGCCGACGGTATGCTTGGGATCATCGATCCCGACCGCGCGCAGTTGGTGGTAAATACTGATTTAGACGGTGTAAGAGTGCCCGAAGGGTTCTCTACCGTGGCGCGTTATGATGTTCGGCAAGAAGGCGCAAACGCGTGGGAAACGAGCGCGTTGTGGAATTATAACTACGATCAGACAGACCTAAAAGAATACGGTGAAGTTTGGTTTGCGGTAAAAGCGGTAAACGCGTATTGGGCGTTGGGAACGAATGATAAGTTAGAATCGCCGAACTGGGCGTTTTTACAGGCTGACGGAATTGGCGGTTCCCCTTGGGTATACGTGCATTTGAAACAATCGGGCAAAGACAGATTGGGGTATATTCTTTGGGATATCGAAGTTTCGATTGGCGGCTGTGTGTATGCAATTGTAGACAAACAGTCCGGGAAACCCATTGACAAAGACAGACCGATCAATTCGATTTCGCGTCTGCTTTGGGATAACGGGTTTAGCAGTGAAGACGGCAGTACGATCCTTTTGTACAGCGAAGAGCCCAAATCGAGTGTATTTTATTGCACCGAAGTCGTCGGTGTGAGAGTGGGCGCGTAAAAATTTAATAAAAAAAGAAAAACCCTGACCGTTTCGGTCAGGGTTTTGTCATATAAAATAAATTAATTTTCGCCGTCAAACTCAAAGCAAGGTATCGGCTTTAATTTAAACTCGTTAAGGGTATGCAGGCGGTCGATACGCGCTTTCGTGTCCTTATCTTCGCACACGCCCGTGCGGATATATTTATCCAAAACGGCATAGGTAAACCCAAGGTTGTCTTCGTCCGTCCTATCCGTCAATCCGTCGGAAGGCACTTTGTCCACCAAATTTTTGGGTAAACCCAAATAGCGCCCGATCTCTTTTACTTCCTGCACGGTCAGCTTACCCAAGGGCGAAAAATCGCCTGCGGCGTCGCCATATCTCGTGGAATAGCCCACCCAATCTTCAGATAAATTGCAGGTGTTCGCTACCCGCCCGTTCATCGATTGTGACAGAGCGTATAAGGTAGACATACGGATACGCGGGGGCAAATTTACGAGTGTCTGGCGGGAAATTTCTACGCCGCTTTCAATCAAAGATTGTTTGACGCCGTCCACCGCTTTTTGGATATTGCACACGTAAAAGGGGATACCCAGGTGCGCGACGAGCTGGTTCGAGCAGTCAATATCGGGCTGCTCGCCGTTGGGCATCAGCACGCCGATTACGCGCTCTTTTCCCAGCGCAGCCACACACAACGCCGCGACGACGCTGCTATCCTTTCCGCCCGAAATTCCGACGACGGCGTTGCAGCCTTTGCCGTTTACTTCAAACCAATCGCGTATCCATTGTACGGCTTTTTCCGTTGTTATTTTTGCGTCAAACATATTCTTTTATCCTTGTCGTTAGGGTTACCGTTTTTTTCTGAACTTATACGCCGAACATCAAATCGCCGTAAGTGGGAATGGGCCAATAATCTTCGGAAACGAGCGTTTCAAGCGCGTCCGCCTCGCTACGGAGCTTTGCCATTACGGGTAATACTTTGTCCTTATAATACACGGACAGAGTCGCCGCATCCGTCGATTTTTTGGCGTTTTCCAACCCTTTTTCCAAGGATTTCAGGTGTTTATACGCCTTGGAAACGCGCGCCGAAATCTCGGTTAAAATTTCCGTTTCATAAGTGCAATCGAGGGACTCGCAAACCGCCTTTTTAGACAAAATCGTGTCGGAAAGGAGTTGGCTGTATTCGCTTGCGGCGGGTAAAATTTCCTTTTTCGCCATTTCGATCATGGTTTTCGCCTCGATATTGACTAGCGCGCAATAATTTTGGAGCTGTATTTCCAAACGGGAATGCATTTCCCGTTCGGTATATACCTTATGCCCTGTGAAAAGAGCAACGTTTTTATCGTCTACAAAATGAGGCAATGCGTCGGGGGTAGTACGCAGGTTTAAAAGTCCGCGTTTTTCCGCTTCGGCAAGCCATTTGTCGTCGTAACCATTGCCGTTGAAAATAATACGTTTGTGCGTCGTGATTACTCGTTTGATAAGATCGTGTAAAGTCGATTCGAAATTTTCCGCGTTTTCCAATTCGTCTGCGAACTGTTTTAAAATTTCCGCAACCGCCGTATTGATGACGGTGTTGGGCGCAGAAACGGACGCCGACGAACCGAGCATACGGAATTCGAACTTGTTACCCGTAAACGCAAACGGCGAAGTGCGGTTT
>JAZSJN010000053.1:0-4409 GCA_045534315.1 Candidatus Scatosoma sp. | reverse complement strand
TTGGGTTGCCTTTTTTCGTGTGTAAAAGGAAGGTTAGTGGGAAACCTTGCGTTATCAAGGGTTCACGCGAGGAGCGAATATGTTATAAAATAAGCATATTATTGTACTTTACAAAATAACCTATATGTGTTAAAATAAAGATATAAGGAGTAGAGATTATAAATGGTAAAACAAATATTTATTGATACCGATATGGGCTCCGATTGTGATGACGTTGCTGCCGTTGCAATTTTGGCGCATTTTCATAAGCTCGGCAAAATAAACTTGCTTGGTGTATCACATACGTCGGCAAACCCAAGGGTGGAAGAATATTTGGATATGGTTTGCCGTTTTTATGGCTACAAAACGAAAAATTTAGCGGTGGCAAGTAAAGAATGGGGGGTCGGTGAATTTCGTGAAGGATTTTTCGACGACGTCTTGAACGGTTTTTCTTACCATGCGCCTGGATTGGGTTTGAACGCAGTACAGCTGATGAGAAAACAACTCTCTAACGTAAAGGACGCAACCATTTTGTGTATTGGGCCATTGAACAATATGAGCCGCTTTCTGGATAGTACCCCTGACGAGATTTCGCCGTTGAGCGGCAAAGAAATCTTGGCGAAAAACGTGAAAGAAGTTGTTATCATGGGAGGCATCTTTGCGGATAAGCGGTATAATTTTTACGGCGAAACGTTTGACGTGGAATATAATATCAAGTTAGACGCTTGTTCATCAAAAAACTTTATCGAAAATTGTCCTGCAAAAATTACCTTTGTGGAGTTTGAATTAGGTTACAACGTCAAAACTTTTGGCGATACAGTAGCCTCGGCGGTTGAAACGCCTATTAAACGTGCCTATAAATTGTTTAAGGCGGATTCTCGTGAGAGTTGGGACGTCATTGCGGCGCTGTATTGCGTGTTCGGCGAAAACGGATATTACCGAGCTTCTGTGGATGGCGAATGTGTTGTGAAAAACAATGGTAAAACGAATTTTTATGAAAAGCAAGGCGGTAAGCATCGCTATTTGATAGAAACGGCAAGCAAAGAGAGTATTGTTGCGTACGTTCGAAAGATTGAACACGAATTGTTTTAAATGGATTTATTTGAGCAGTCTTTTTTATTAGGGTGTTGTACTTGATAGTATAATTCACCTGTGTCACGAAAAAAAGGAAGGTACAAGACCTTCCTTTTTTTCGTGGTTAAAAACATCTTTTAGAGATTTTGCGCCGAATTTCTATACGTGCGCGGAGATAAGCCGTATTCTTGCCGAAAAGTCTTCGCGAAATAGCTGCAATCATGAAAACCGTAGGCAAAGGCAATGTCCGTGATGGAATTGTTGGTGTTTAACAATGCCCACTTCGCGCGTTCTAAACGGTAGACGGTAAGGTATTGCGCAAAACAGCACCCAAACGTCTTTTTAAAAATACGGCAAAAATAACTCACATTGACGTACAGCGCCGCGGCTGCGTCGCGTGAAGTGATCGGCTCTTGATAATGCTCGGTTATAAAGGAAAGAGCGTTTTTCGCAAAATCGTTTTTCGGCTTGATATATATATTCTCTTTTAATAGTGCGTGTTGTTTCAGCGTAGAAAACAGCAAGGATATATGTCCGACTGATTCCATTTCCCAACCACTGTTTTGTTGTTCGCAAGCGTAAAAAGCCTTTTTGATGCAATCAAACAAAAAGGGTGTGTAAGGAGTATCGCTGGAAATACAATGCTCCAAATCAACTGTGCCCGCTTCGAAGGCGGAAACAAGCGCGTTGTCGCATAAAAGGCTACCATCGAAACAAATACAAAGGTAGGACGTGACGAAATTTTTATCTGATTTAATACGGTGCAGAGCGTACGGGGGGATAACGACGACGTCGCCCGCTTTAATTTTATAAAAGCGGGAATCCACGTACAAGTCGGCTTGTCCTTCCAGAATGGCAAGGAGTTCAAATTCCTTGTGTTGGTGAGAAACCGCGCCGCCTTCGCTGCGATTGCAATAGGCTTGATAGATAGCGAGCGGAATGGTTGTGTACCTTTTTCTGAATTCTTCCTGAAACATATATCACCTTGGTCAATACAGTCATATTTTTTTATCAAAATTGATATAGAAATCGTGTAAAAGCTATAATATAATTATACTTACAAAACAACCTTTGTCAATAGATAAGGAGATAAAAATGAAAAAAATTATTATAGTTTACGGCAATGAGCTGACGACCTTGCAAAAAAGGGCGGTGGAAACGATTTCGATTTTCTGTCAAGAATGTACCAGCGAATATCCCGTATGTTACAAATACGACAAAGAATTTGACGTACAGGACGCAAGATTGATCTATTTGGGCACGAAGAAAAACAACCCCAAAGTAGCGGAGTTGTCCGACGCGATTTTGACGAAAGCGGAAGAATATTATATCAACGTAAAAGGCGACGTCGTGTTAATTGAAGGATACGACGATGCGGGTGTTTTGTACGGCGCGATAGATTTTTACCACAAATATATTATGCGTTATATGCATCATGATTCCCGTCCTGGTTGGATGAATATGTTCGTGTGGGACGATTGGCTTGATTTTAAAGAACAATCCGCGCCTGCTGTGTTGAATCGTGGACTTTGGACGTGGGGGCATGTGATTTACGATTATAAAAAATATTTCGATCACATGATGTTACTCAAGATGAACCGCGTTGTGATTTGGAACGATTTCGTGCCTTTTAACGCGAATGAAATTGTCGAATATGCGCATTCGTGCAATATTAAGGTAATTTGGGGCTTTTCTTGGCTGTGGGATACCGCTTGTAATCGCGTTGACCCGTCGAAATTGGACGGCAAAGATCAGGAAATTTTAGCAAAATACGAACGTGAATATGCGGGGGTAAAGGGCGACGGGATTTATTTCCAGACGTTTACCGAGCTCACGGAAGACAATATCAACGGTGTGGTTGTGGCAAATGCAGCGACCGATTTTGTTAACAAAACGGCGAAACTTTTTTATGAAAAATATCCCGACTTGCAGATCGAGTTTGGTTTACACGCTACGTCGGTAAAGGATCGGTTACCGTCGATTGCGCAGGTTGATCCTCGCATTAAAATTGTGTGGGAGGATTGCGGCGCGTTCCCGTTCGATTATCTTGCATCGAAAATCGATACGTTTGACGAAACCAAAAAACTTGTCGGCAAAATAGCGAATTTGCGCGGCGATAACGATTATTTTGGGGTGGTAACCAAGGGTATTACCAATTTGGATTGGAATGAATTCCGTCATCTTACGGGTAGACAGAATATTGGCGTCAGCTCCCAAAAAGCAAAACGAGAGTTGGTTGTAAAACGTCATAATATTTGGAAATACGTACAGGCGTGTTGGATTGCAAATGCGGACAAGGCATTGGAAATGCTGGAAGAAATGCGTCGTTTAAAGGGTGGAAATTTGAGCGTGGACGCGTTGGTGGAAGACGGTGTTTTTGAGGAAACGGTTATGTACCCCGTTGCTCTGCAGGCGGAAATGTTGTGGGATACTACGACGCCTTTGAAGAAGTTGTTAAAGGAAGTGGCGCTCAGAAGCTACGTGACGTTTGCGTAAGATAGAAGTATATAAAAAACCCCGAATTTGACGAGTGTCAAGTTCGGGGTTTTTGATTGTAAACGTGGAAAAATTAAATAGTTTCGACGTTGATAAGATTAGAATTTCCGCTCTTTCCGTTCGGTGTGCCACCCGTAATAACGATTGTGTCGCCTTTCTTTACCAAACCGCTCTTTTTCGCGATCTGTTTTGCAAAATAAAACAAAATATCAATCGAGCTATATTCTTCCGCCATGGCGGGCCAAACGCCCCAACTAAGGGCTAACTGACGATAAGCATGAATATCTGTTGTGATACCGATAATATTGATATTGGGACGGAAACGGGAAACTTTACGCGCTGTTCCGCCCGTGCGGGTACAAACGACAATTGCGCTTGCGTTTAAATCGTTTGCCAAAGTTGCGGCGGAGTGCGACAACGCTTCTGCGGTGGTTTCAATTTCGAAACTGTCGATATCTATCGTTTGGATATATTCGGTGTGCGTTTCAGCGTGTTCAACGATTTTTGCCATAGCGGCAACCGATTGTACGGGATATTCGCCTGCGGCAGTTTCGCCTGAAAGCATAACTGCGGACGTACCGTCGAATACGGCGTTTGCAACGTCGGAAATTTCCGCTCTGGTTGGACGTGCGTTGTGGATCATGGATTCTAACATTTCCGTTGCCGTGATAACGGGTTTCCCGTGGATACGGCATTGTGAGATGATATATTTTTGCGCATTGGGAAGTTCCACGTACGGAAGTTCCACGCCAAGATCGCCTCGTGCAACCATAATACCGTCGGAAACCTTCATAATTTCTAAAAGATTGTTTACACCTGCGCGGTTTTCAATTTTTGCGATAACGTCAATATGCGAACCG
>JAZSJN010000023.1:0-11473 GCA_045534315.1 Candidatus Scatosoma sp. | reverse complement strand
ATTAATACTCGAAAGAATGGTAAAGATCGGAGCATCACTAAAAAGTGGCGCGCCGGTCTTTATTTGCGTTTATCGCGAGATGATGACAAGTATGAAAGTGAAAGTATTTCTTCGCAGAGAGAAATGCTCTTGGATTTTGTTCGTAGAAATCCGGATATCGAAGTTTATGATATTTATATCGATGATGGGTATTCGGGAACGAATTTTGACCGTCCGCGATTTAGGGATTTGGAGAATGATTTACGAGCAAAAAAAATAGATTGTATAATCGTAAAAGACTTGTCTAGATTTGGCAGAAACTCTATAGAGATAGGAAATTATCTTACGATTTTATTCCCGTATTTAAAGACTCGTTTTATTTGTTTGAACGATAATGTGGATAGCTATTTAGATCCTGATTCATTGGATAATATTTCTACTAAATTTAAGAATTTAATTAACGATGAGTATTGTAGAGATATTTCCATTAAAGTTAAGAGTGCTTTAACTTTAAGACGGGAAAACGGCGAATATATTGGTTCGCATCCATGTTATGGATATATTAAGGATCCCAATGATGTACATAAGCTTATTATTGATGAACGTGTGGCGGATAATGTACGATTGATTTTTAAGATGTTTATAGACGGTGAAAGTATTCGTGGTATCGTTAAACATTTTAACGGGATGGGAGTATTGACACCTGCGTTGTATAAAAAGCAAATCTATCCAAAATACAAAGGGAATGGAGCGAAAGCTAATGCAACGTGGAATATGCGGACGGTTAGACGTATGCTAACGAATAGAATGTACGTTGGTGATCTTGTACAAAACGTCATGAATAATATTAGCTATCGTATTCAAAAATGTCGTCCCGTTGCGAAGGAAGATTATATTATTGTGCCCAATACTCATGAACCAATCGTATCTCGGGAAGACTTTGAGAAGGTTCAACAACTCTTGTTTAGAGATACGCGTATATCCCCTAAAACAGAACAGCTTAATGTCTTATCAGGCTTTATAAAATGCGGTGATTGCAAACGTGGTATGATAAGGAAAAAAATGCATAGCGGGAAGAAAGATTTTGTGTATTATTTTTGTTCGACATATAAGAATCGTAGCGCAAAGTTGTGCACGAAACATACGATGCGAGCTGAAAAAGTAGAAGGTGCAGTTTTGGCTTTTTTGCAGACTTATAGTCGAATGGCTTTAGAGGTTGAGCCACTCTTAACGGCAATAAATAATTCGCCCCAAAGAGAAAGGACGTCTAAAAGGATGGAGGATTATTTGGCGCAGTCACAAGCAGAGATGGATAAGTATACGAAGTTAAAGTCGGAATTGTATCCCGATTTTAAGGCAGGATTGATAGAACAAGACGAGTATGAATCCTTTAGAAGACAATACGATGTAAAGATTGCTGAGGTGGAGGCACGGATAATTGAAATTCAAACAAAAATGCAGGAAATTAATACAGGGATATCTCCAGATAACGATTTTGTTAGAACTTTTAAGGAAGTAGGCGAGATATCCACGCTAACGCGTAGCATTGTTATTGCATTTATTGAAAATATTTACGTATATGAAGATAATCGAATAGAAATCAATCTTAAATATCGAGATGACTACGAAACGATTGTGGATTATTTATATAACAATAAATTAATATTCTATTCATTAGAGCAATTCAAAAATGCTGAAATTGTAAGGCAAATGCAATTAGCGAGAGGTGTGGTATGAGTCGTAAGAGTAGATATGTTGAAGAGCAAGTTGCTAACGACAAAAAAGAATGGCGTGCAGGAGTTTATTTAAGATTATCTCGTGAAGATGAAGCAACTAAGGATAGGAACAGCTATAGTATTGAAACGCAGAAAATGATAATCAAAAAATATCTTTTAGCCCATTCCGATATTAAGATTGTGGATTATTATATTGACGACGGATTTAGTGGGACAAATATGAACCGACCTGGGTATAAACGTTTAAAAGAGGATTTTGAGTCTCGAAAAATTAATTGTATTATAATAAAAGACCTTTCTCGTCTTGCAAGGAATAATGAAGAGGCTGGAAAACTGATTTTTGTTGTTTTTCCGTTCTATTCTATACGTTTTATTTCTGTTAACGATAAAGTTGATTCATATTTAGATCCGCAATCGGTTAACAATATTTCAATCCAATTCAAAAATTTAATGAATGATGAGTATTGCCGAGATTTATCAAAAAAAGTAAAAAGTGCGAGAAAAATCCGACAAAATCGAGGTGAGTTTATAGGTTCTTTTGCTCCATATGGGTACGATAAGGATCCTAGTGACCACCATAAGTTGATTGTCGATCCAATAGCAGCAGAAGTAGTGCGACGAATCTTTCAAGATTTTTTGACGGGGAAAAATTATTCGCAAATAGCTAAAGAATTGAGTATACAAGGCATTATGACTCCAGGACAATATAAAAAAAGCCGTGGGGCAAATCTTCATACTCCAGGTAAAAGCAATTTGTGCATATGGTCGGTTAGCACTGTTAGGAGCATTTTGACGGATGAGATGTATATGGGGACTTTAATTCAAGGTCGGCATAAAAAGATTTCTTATAAAAGCAATAAGCAAATTGCTGTTGATAAGGAAGAATGGATGAGATATGAAAACTCTCATGAGCCAATTATCGAAAAAGAGACTTTTGATAAAGTTCAGATAATGGTAGTCGAACGGCGGAAGACTCCACATACAACGATAAAAAAGAATATTTATTCGGGAATAATTTTTTGTGGTGAATGCGGACATGCTATGGGGCTTTCTGCAATTCGGGGGAATTCTACATATAGCGCTTTTTACTGTAAATATTATAAGCAAGGAGCAAATTTTTGTACAAGAAAACGTATAAAAGTGTCAATTATTTCGAATGCTATTATTGTCGCATTGAATCAATACTTGAAGTTCTATGTGAATTTTAAAGATATAATGAAAGCTTCGAAAGAGGGGCAGACTAAATCCTGTCCAAAATCATCTAAAATTGAACTTGAAAATCAATTGAATGAATTGAAAGAAGAGAAAAAGGACTTATACTTTCAATACAAAAACGAATGTCTAACGGATAAGGAATATTCAGCTCAAAGGCAAGCGGTTGATTCCAAAATTGTGGAAACTCAAAAGGCGATTGATGAGATAGTATCCAAACAACAAGAATCTCTTAAAATAAGTGAAAACGGTTTCGTCTCGCTGTTTAGAAAATATAAAAAATTCACAAAAATAAACAGTGAGATATTGGCTTCGTTCGTAAAAAGGATAACAGTTTATTCATCGAGAAACATTGAAATAGAATGGAAGTTTAAGGATGAACTTATCGAGTTGGTTAATTTGGCGATGGAGAAAGGTATAAAATTATCTTTTAATGAGCAAGATAGTTTTGAGATTGCGCCCAAGGGTTCATATCGAAATGTGTTTTAAAAGGGAAAAATTAAAAAAATTTTTTTTCATGAAACACTATGGTTCTACTTGACTAATGGCCCCTGCGGCTGCGCATACGATTTTGACGCATTTGCGGGAAATGGGGCGGAGCGTGTCCGATTACGATTTAATTTTGACGGGGGATTTGGGCGCGCTCGGCAGTCGTATTTTGAAAGATCTCACGTGGGAAAAGGGCGTAGATATTCAAAAAAATCACGTAGATTGCGGGGAGATTATTTATAACGTTTTGGAAGACGAATTTCAAGGGGGGAGTGGCGCAGGTTGTAGCGCGACGGTCTTTAATTCTTATATTTATCATAAGTTGCGCCATAAGGAAATAAAGAGCGTATTGTTTGCGGCGACGGGGGCGTTGCTTTCCACCGTTTCCAGCGGACAGGGAGAGAGTATACCTTGTATTTGTCATGCCGTCAGTATTGAAATCGTTTAAAAAGTATAAGAAACTTAAAAAAAGGGACAATTATTATTTAACGTCGATTGTACGCCGATTGCCGCAAGGTGGTCGGCGTCCTTTTCATTGTTTGTTACAAAACATTCAACGTAAAAAGCGAAAAAATAGTCTTTTTTGTAATGTAAAAGTTACGTTTTGCTATTTACTTTTGCAAAATGAACTGTTATACTATTATAAATGTCATATTTGACAAAAAAGGAGAAAGCATGAAAAAAATTGTTATTTTGGGCTGTGAAAATTCACACGCTAATTCGTTTTTGGGCTTTATCCGCGACGATAAACGTTTTGCAGACGTGGAAGTGATCGGCGTATATAGCGACGAAACGGAAGTGATGGAAAAGGTCGCGAAAGAATTTAACGTGCCGACCATGGAAAATTACGATAGTGCGGTTGGCAAAGTGGACGGCGTGGTGATCACCGCCCGTCACGGCGACAATCATTATAAATATGCCGCGCCCTATATCCCGTCGGGCGTGCCGATGTTTATTGACAAGCCGATCACGGTGTCCGAAAGCGACGCGATTGCGTTTGCCAAAGCATTGCAAGAAAACGGCGTACGGATTACGGGCGGTTCGTCTTGCCGCTACGATAAGACCATCCTCGAACTCAAAGCAGACGCAGAAAACAATGTTAATGGCGATACGGTCGGGGGGTTTGTAGCTTGTCCGCTCAATTCTAAAATTGGTTACGGCGGGTTCTATTTCTACTCGCAACACCTTGTCGAAGTGGTTGGAGAAATTTTCGGTCGCTATCCAAAATCGGTCAAAGCATACATTGCGGGTGAAAACATCAACGTTGTGTTCCGTTATGAAAATTACGACGTCAACGGTTTGTTCGTAGAGAGCGGATACACTTGCTATTACGCGGTGCGCTCGGCGCCCTCAGGCTCGAAAGGAGGCGCAATTACCATTAATCTCGACATTTTCATGGCGGAATGGGAAGCTTTCTACGGGCTTTTGAACGGCGAAAAGAGCGATCTTTCTTATGAAGATTTTATTGCGCCCGTGTTTGTTATGAATGCGATTGACCGTTCGATGCAGAGCGGAAAAGAAGAAAAGGTGGGAGAGATTACATTATGAAAAAATTAAACATAGCGATTATTGGTCAAGGGAGAAGCGGTCGTGATATACATGGCGTATATTATCGTTCGGACAAAAACGTATATTACAACGTAAAATACGTGGTGGAGCTCGATCCAGAACGCCGCGAACGCGCGGAAAAAGAATATCCCGGTTGCAAGGCGCTTTGCTGCTATCAGGAGCTCTTTGATAAAAAGGACGTGGATTTGGTTGTTAACGCAAGCTATTCGGATACCCATTATTTGATCACGAAAGATCTGTTGGAACACGGCTTTAACGTGATGAGTGAAAAACCTTTTGCGCGTACTCGTTTGGAGTGTGATACGCTCATTAAAACGGCAAAGGATAACGGGGTAAAGGTATACGTTTTCCATAACACCTTGTACGCGCCCTATTATCAGCATTTTCTCAAAGTTTTACGCAGCGGAAAATTGGGTAATATCGTGCAAATCAACATCTATCACAACGGGTTTTCCCGTCGTTGGGATTGGCAAACCTTACAAAAGAGAGTGGCGGGCAACGCGTATAATACGGGACCGCACCCCTTCTGTATCGCACTCGGCGCGCTTGATTTTGATGAAAACACGAAAGTTGTTTACAGCGATTTAAAGAGCACCGTGCTTACCAGCGGCGACGCGGACGATTATTGTAAAGTCTTGCTCCGCGCGCCTGGCAAACCGCTCGTGGACGTGGAAGTAAATTCTACCGACCCGTATTGCGACGGGGTAATCATCAAGGTTCAGGCGGAAAACGGCGCGTTCCGTTGTGGGGCGAATTGGTATGAATACAAATATTTAAAAGAGGGTGAAAATCCGAAAAAAGCAGTGGTTGAAGCATCGTTAAAAAACGATAAAGGCGAGCCTATATATTGCTCCGAACAGCTTGTTTGGCAGGAAGAAAAGGGGGATATCGAAGGGAATGCGTTTTCGGTTGGCGCGCCTTTGATTTACGAAGAGATTTATTATAACCTTACCGAAGGAAAGCCGATGTCTTCGACGCCTGAAATGGCGGCAAAGGTAATTGAGGTTATTGAAATCGCGCACGCGCAAAATCCTTTGGAATTAAAATATTGAAAAAATGGATTGAAAAACGGTTGGCGTTAATAAAATTTATAAAACGATCATTTATTTTTCGTCAAACGATTGATTTATTTTTCACTTCATGATAGAATAAATATGCCGTATTTCGATATGGCATATTTTTTATAAAATAAACAAGGAGAAAAAAGATGCAATACAAAACGATGGGTGTCATGCTGGACATGTCCAGAAATGCCGTTATGAAAGTTTCTCAACTTAAAAAATACATAGATTATCTTGCCGCTATGGGTTTTAATGCGTTGGAATTATATACGGAAGATACCTTTAAGGTCGAGGGCGAGCCGTATTTTGGTTATCTGCGTGGCGGCTATACCGCGGCGGAAATTAAAGAAGTGGACGCGTACGCGGCGGGCAAGGGGATTGAACTCATTCCTTGTATACAGACGTTGGCTCACTTTACCAATCCAGCTAAGTCGCTGTATTTTAAAGAGAATTTGATAGATTGCGACGATATTTTATTGATCGGCGAATCGAAAGTGTACGAATTCTTGGACAAAATTTTTAAAACGCTGTCTGAAAATTTCACGTCGCGCAAGGTCAATATCGGCATGGACGAAGCGCACAACGTTGGACTTGGTAAATATCTGGAAAGAAACGGTTATCGAAACCGTTCGGAAATTTTAGTTGAACATCTGAATAAAGTATCGGAAATTGCCAAAAAATACGGTTTTAAGTGCCACATGTGGAGCGACATGTTTTTCCGCTTGATCACGGGTGGGGAATATTATTTGACCGAAGAAACGAAAGACGTGCACGTATCCCCTGAGATTATCGCCAAAGTTCCTGAAAACGTTGCGCTTACCTATTGGGATTATTATACAACGGATAAAGAGAAGTACGATCTGATGTTTGAAAAAAACAAAGAGTTTAACCGCGACGTGTGGTTTGCGGGTGGCGCTTGGACGTGGCAAGGGTTTGCCCCCCTTGGCGCGTATTCGCTCAAGAGTATGCGCCCCGCTATGGAAAGCGTACACGAAAACGGCATTGAAAACGTAATCTTCACCGTTTGGGGGGATAACGGCAAAGATTGTTCGTATTTTGCGATATTGCCTACGTTGTACGTCATTCGTCAGTTCGCAGACGGCAACTACGATCTGGAAAAAATCAAGGCGGATATGAAAGCAAAATTCGGTTGGGATTACGACGAATGGCTCGATCTCGATTTGCCCAACGATTTGCGCGTGAACGGCGTAAAAGACGACAAGTGGAATTGTGTTTGCAAAATCATGGCGTTTACCGATCCTTTCCTTGGTATGCGCGACGTGGACTATGCCGCTTACGATCGTATTCCGTATGCGGAATACGGCAAAAAAATAGCGTCGTACGCAAAGAACGCAGGAGAATTCGGTTATATTTTCGACACGCTCGCCAAGCTTTGCGCGTATCTTGAACATAAGGCGGATTTGGGTATCCGTACCCGCGCGCTGTATAAGGCAAACGATAAAAAGGGTTTGAAAAAAATTGCGAAAGAATATGGGGAAACGGTCAAAGCGTTGGACGTGTTTGCGGCGGCGCAAAAGGATCTGTGGATGCGCGAAAATAAAGCGTTTGGTTGGGAAGTACAGGAAGTCCGCATCGGTGGTATCCGCGCCCGTTTGTTGACCTGTAAAGACCGTTTGCTTGCGTATCTTGGCGGTAAGATAGAAAAAATTGAAGAATTGGAAGAAGAATTGTTGCACAGTCAGTACGGTTTTGGGTATCATTTGTACCATGAAACGTACGGTCCGTCCAACCTGTAAAGGATAAAATTGCACCAATGGAAAAAGAGTGGAAAAATAATTGCGTTTTTCCGCTCTTTTTTAAGGAAAAGTTAGTAAAAAGGCTATTGACATATCGCCGAAGTTGGTGTATAATAATGACAATATTAAAATAGGAGAATATGCTATGCAAATGACGTTTCGTTGGTACGGCGAAGGTAACGACCGTATCAGTTTGCAGGACATCAAACAAATTCCCGGCGTCAAGGGTATTGTGTGGGCTCTGCACGATAAAATGCCCGGTGAAATTTGGGAAGAACACGAGATCGCAGCGGTAAAAGCGCAATGCGACAAATACGGCTTTAATATCGACGTGGTCGAATCGGTAAACGTGCACGACGACATTAAGATCGGTTTGCCTACGCGCGATCAATATATCGCAAATTACATACAGACCATTCGTAATTTGGCGAAGTTTGGCGTAAAAGTAATCTGTTATAACTTCATGCCTATTTTCGACTGGACGAGAAGTAATCTTTTCCACGAAGTTGGCGACGGCTCTACCGCGCTGTTCTATGAAAAAGGGATGATTCAAGACGATTACAACGCAATGGCGAAATACATCTTGGATTTCACCGAAAAATACAACATGTCTTTCCCTGGTTGGGAACCCGAACGCATGGCAAAGCTCGATCAGCTTTTCAAGGCGTACGAAGGGGTAGACCACGAAAAATTGTGGGCAAATTTGAAATATTTCTTGGAAGCATTTATGCCCGTTTGCGAAGAAACGGGGATTAAAATGGCGATCCACATGGACGATCCACCTTGGGATATTTTCGGCTTGCCTAGACTTCTCGTGGACGAGCCGAGTATTGACAGATTTTTGAAGATGGTCGATCATCCTTGCAACTGCTTGACGCTTTGTTCGGGCAGCTTGAACGCAAACCCCGAAAACAACGTGGCGGCGATCGTTAGAAAACATTGCGATCGTATTGCGTTTGCGCATATCCGTAACGTGAAACATTTTGAAAACGGCGATTTCTCGGAAGCGAGCCACCGCGATTGCGACGGCGATACGGGCATTATCGAGATTGTTAAGGCGTACCACGATTGCGGGTTTGACGGCTATATCCGTCCCGACCACGGCAGACACCTTTGGGGTGAAAAGGCGGGTACGGTACGCCCCGGTTACGGCTTGTACGACCGCGCTTTGGGGATTATGTACATGCTCGGTATTTGGGACATGCTGGATCGGTTAGACGGCAAAAATTAAAAAGATGAAAACGTATTTGATTGCGGTGGATATGGAAGGGGTACACGGCGTTAGCGGATTGTCTTACGACGAATCGCCAACGTACGGTATGCCCAGAAATTCGGACGAATATGCGCGCGCAGTAGCGGCGGCGACGGAGGAAATCAACGTCGTCGTGGACGAGCTGTTTGCAAACGGAGCAAATCGGGTTGTCGTTTGGGATAACCACGGCGGCGGTAGTAATTTGGATTTTTCAAAAATCGATCCGCGTGCGGAGCAATACGCGCCCGATAACAGCAAACCACGCATGGAATTTATGGGGAGTTTTGCGTTTGACGGTGTTTTGTATATCGGCTATCATTCGCGAGCGGGATCTCTGCGCGGCGTTATGTCGCATACGTATAACAGTATTCAAATACAATATATGAAAATCGATGGCGAACAAGTTGGGGAATTTGACGTGGACAGCGCGATCGCTGCAAGTTACGGCGTCCCGTCGATTTTTGTGGCGAGCGACGACGTTTGCATAGGGCAGGTGTTACGGCGTAGCCCTGAAACGGAAACGGTAATCACAAAAATCGGGATTTCTCGTAGAAAAGCGCAGTTCCGTGACGAAGGGGAAGTTTTGGCGGAAATCCGCGAAGGCGTAAAGCGCGCCGTTGAAAAGAATCTTCAACCCAAAAAACTTGCGTTTCCGTGCGCTTTTGAGATTCGTAGTACGAAACAAGAGCTTGCGGAGATAAATTTTGAAAAACTGTCGAAAAAAATTCCCATAGAATGGGGAGAAGACGCGCACACGATACGCGTTAGGCTAAACAATATAGACGAATTGCGCTTGTTTTTACTTGTGTTTTGACGTCAAAAATAATAAAAGCTAAATAGGAGAAAAGACTATGAACGTACCTTTTAACGTAAATTTGGAAAATAAAGTAGTTGCCGTAACGGGCGCGGGTGGCATTATTTGCAGTGAATTTGCCAAAGCTTTGGCAGAATGCGGCGCAAAGGTTGCCCTTTTGGATATCAACTACGACGCGGCGGCGAAAGTAGCGGCGGAGATCGGTGAAAATGCGATTGCAATCCGTTGCAACTGCTTGGATAAAGAAAGCATTATCGAGGCGAAAAAATCGATCAACGAAAGCTTTGGCGCGGTAAACTTCTTGATTAACGGCGCAGGCGGTAACAATCCCCGCGCGTCCACGGATAATGAAACCATGAGCCCTGATTTGGAAGGGGTAAAAGATTTCTTCGCGCTGGAAGAAAGCGGGTTGAAATTCGTATTTGATCTCAACATCACGTCGGCGTTCTTGGTAACGCAGGTGTTTGCGCCCGATATGATCAAGACGGGTGGCAATATCATCAATATCTCGTCCATGAACGCATACCGTCCTTTGACGAAGATCCCCGCATATTCTGCGGCGAAAGCGGGTATTTCCAACTTTACGCAATGGCTTGCGGTGCATTTCGCGCCCTGCAATATCCGTTGTAACGCGATTGCGCCCGGGTTCTTCGTAACCAACCAAAACCGCAGCTTACTTTTCAACGAAGACGGCACGCCTACGCCTAGAACGGGTAAAATTTTGGCGGCGACTCCGATGAAGAAATTTGGCGAAATTTCCGATTTGATCGGTTGTTTGCTGTGGCTTGCGGATGATAATGCAAGCGGTTTCGTAACGGGTACGGTTATCCCCGTTGACGGCGGGTTCTCTGCTTACAGCGGCGTTTAAACGTATAAAATTCTACCCGTTGTTCCATGCTTGGAACAACGGGTAATTTATATCAGACAATAGGGAAGAGAGTATGGAAAAATATATTATCGGTATCGATCTTGGCGGTATGGGCGCGAAAGGTGCGGTTTTCTCGTTGGACGGTGCGATGCTGTATGAAAGTAAAGTCAAAACCTGTAAGAATGACGGTTTTGAAGGTACGGTACAATTGCTTGGTAAGTTTTCCAAGGATTTGGCGAAAGGCGCGGGGATCGATTATGCGGACGTCGCGGCGATCGGATTGGGTTCGCCCGGGGTTGTAGACAGCCGCCGCGGTGTGGTTCTTCGTTGGAGTAATTTCGATTGGGACAACGTGCCTTTGGCGGAGCGTATTTCGGCTGTTGCGGAAAAGCCCGTGTGTATTGCGAACGACGCCAACGTAGCGGCGCTCGGCGAAGCGAAATTCGGCTCGACCGCGCAATATCAAAGCAGTATTTTGATTACAATCGGTACGGGCGTGGGTAGCGGTATCGTTTTTGACGGAAAATTGATCGAAGGATTTCGCAGCGCAGGCGCGGAGTTAGGACACGTAACGATACGCGAAGGGGGCTTACCCTGTGCGTGCGGCCGTCGCGGTTGCTATGAAAAATACGCGTCTACGACGGCGCTCATTCGTCAAACCCGCCATGCTATGGTGGAGGATTTAAACAGCTTGCTATGGGAAGAAGCGTGCGGCAAGATCGAAAACGTGGACGGC
>JAZSJN010000029.1:0-2756 GCA_045534315.1 Candidatus Scatosoma sp. | reverse complement strand
GATCCTATGACGATTAAGGCAGTTTGGGGCTTTAACGGTACGGAACGTCCCGGCGCGGTGTATCTGGCGGCGGTTTTGGCTGGGCATGCACAGAAAGGTTTGCCTGCATTCGGTATTTACGGGCATGACGTACAGGATCTTGACGACACGACGATCCCCGCGGACGTATCCGAAAAGATTTTGCGTTTTGCGCGCTGTGCGGTGGCGGTTGCCAGCATGCGCGGCAAATCCTATTTGCAGATCGGTTCGATCTGTATGGGTATCGCTGGTTCGATCGTCAATATCGAACTCTTTGAAGAATACCTTGGCATGCGTGTAGAATCGGTGGACGAAGTGGAAATTATCCGCCGTATGACCGAAGGTATTTACGACGAAAAAGAATATCAGAAGGCGCTCGCTTGGGTTAAGGCGAAGTGTAATGCGGACTTTGATAAGAACCCGCCCGAATTGCAACGCACGGCTGAACAAAAAGAAAAGGATTGGGAATTCACGGCGAAAATGGCGTGCATTATCAAGGATCTTTTCAACGGAAATAAGAATTTGCCCGAAGGTTGCGAAGAAGAGGCGGTAGGACACAACGCGATTGCGGGCGGTTTCCAAGGTCAAAGACAATGGACGGACTTCTATCCCAACTGCGACTTCCCCGAATCGATTTTGAACTCCACGTTCGATTGGAACGGCGCGCGCGAACCTTATATTTTGGCGACGGAAAACGATACGCTGAACAGTATTTGTATGTTGTTCGGCAAATTGCTTACTGGCAGAGCGCAAATCTTTGCGGACGTTCGTACGTATTGGTCAGGCGACGCGATCAAGCGCGTTACGGGCTATGAAATCGACGGCAAAGCGAAAGAAGCGGACGGCTTTATCCACCTGATCAACTCGGGCGCGGCTTGTGTGGATGCATGCGGTGAAGTGAAAGACGAAAAGGGTAACGCCGTTATGAAACAATGGTGGAATATGACGGACAAGGATATTGACGCGTGCATGGCGGCGACGACTTGGCCGTATGCAGACCTTGGTTATTTCCGTGGTGGCGGCTATTCTTCCCGTTTCGTAACGCGTGCGGAAATGCCCGTTACCATGATGCGTTTAAACATGGTTAAGGGGCTTGGTCCTGTGATGCAGCTTGCAGAAGGTTGGACGGTTTCCATTCCCGACGAAGTTACGCATAAACTTTGGAAGAGAACGGACTATACGTGGCCTTGCACCTGGTTTGCTCCCCGTATTACGGGTAAGGGCGCGTTCAAGACGGCGTACGACGTTATGAACAACTGGGGCGCGAACCACGGCGCAATTTCCTACGGACATATCGGCGCGGATATTATTACCCTTTGCTCGATGCTCCGTATCCCCGTATGTATGCACAACGTAGACGAAAAGGATATTTATCGTCCTGCGGCTTGGAATGCGTTCGGTATGGACAAGGAAGGTCAGGATTATCGCGCTTGTCAGGCGTACGGTCCTATGTATAAGAATATTAAATAAGATTTACTTGGTAAAAGAGCCGCGTGGGAATACCGCGCGGCTCTGTTTTTATGTTTGCGTTTTCTATCAAACCGTTGACTTTCGGCGCGGCGCGTGGTATAATAAAGGGCAGAAAAGGAGCTCTATTATGAAATACGTGGAATTGACTATACATACGACGACGGAAGCCAGCGAGATTATCTCAGATATTATGTGGCAGTACACCGATTACGGTGTAACGATCTGCGACCGCGCGGATATTATCGCTTTGCAGACCGCAAAGGAAAGCACCTTTTGGGATTATATGGACGACGAGTTGGAAGAAGGGCTTGCCGCGGATAAGCCGTCTGACGTGTTGGTAAAATGCTACGTCGCGGAAGACGTGGCGGCGGAAATTGTCGGCGCAATTTTGCGCGATATTACAGACGCAAAAGAACGTAGTGGCGGCTTTGTGCCGTTCGGGACGTTGGAAGACACAAAACGCACCGTAGACGGGGACGATTGGATCGACGTGTGGAAAAAGCATTTCCGCCCCATTCACCTTGGTAAGATCGTCGTTGTGCCCGAATGGATTGAATACGCGCCCGCAGACGGCGAACAGGTCGTTCTGCTCGATTCTAATATGGCGTTTGGGACGGGAGAACACGAAACGACGTCTATGTGCGTAGAATTGATGCAGGAATATATTACGCCGTCATCCGTTTGTATCGACGTTGGCTGCGGCAGCGGGATTTTGGGTATCTCTGCGATCAAGCTGGGCGCGGCAAAGGCGTATTTGACCGATATCGATCCGATTGCGGTAGAAAGCTCCTTGCATAATAGCGAGTTGAACGGCGTTGCGGACAAGACGGTGGTGGCACATTCGAATTTGCTTGAAAATACCGAAGTGCAAGGGGATATTATGATGGCGAATATCACGGGCGAAGTGTTGAAAATGCTTGCGCCGTCTATCCCGAAGAATTTAAAAAAGGACGGCGTGTTGATTTTGAGTGGTATTATCGAAAGTCGTTTGGATATGGTGAAAGCGGCGTACGAAGCCGTTGGTATGCAGGTTGTTTTTGAAAGAAGAAAGGGCGAGTGGTTTGCCCTTGTATTAAAGCATAGATAATAGCTGTTTTTTAGCAAAAGGGGTGTACCGTGTCTGCGTTGAAACGTTTTTTTGTGGAAAAAATTGAAGAAGTGACCGAGCTTTGCGGCGAAGAATTCGAGCATGCAAAAAACGTTTTGCGTTTGGGTGTGGGCGACGAAGTGATATTGCTGGATAACAGCGGCAAGGAATATACCGCCGT
>JAZSJN010000132.1:0-4513 GCA_045534315.1 Candidatus Scatosoma sp. | reverse complement strand
TCAACCCATACACGCGTTTTTACACAGCCTACTTATAATAACAGATTTGTAAATAGGTGTCAAGCATTTGAACGCACTTTTTTTAATTTTTTTTGGTTTTTTTTACCTATCTGTATTTTCTTTCTTCTGAAAAGGTCAATTTCACATTTCTTGCGTGATTATTCCCCTTTTTTACCGCCGTTATACCCATCCTTTTATAATTAGGCTCGCACGCGCACGTATATAATAATATAATGTCGCGCGCGCATTGTCAAGCGTTTTTAATTCATTTATAAAATAAAAACGGGCTTTTGCCCGTTTTTAAAATTTATTTTACCTTTTCTTTCGCCCTTGCCTTTGCGCGAAGTTCGCTGTCCAAAATTCGTTTTCTGATACGCAAAGATTTGGGTGTAACTTCCAAAAGTTCGTCGTCCGCAATAAATTCCAAACATTCTTCCAAGCTCATCTTGCTGACAGGAACGAGCGTCAACGCGTCGTCGCTGCCCGACGAGCGGGTGTTGGTAAGGTGTTTCGTTTTACAAACGTTTACGTTAATGTCGTCGGAAAGGTTGGTGTACCCTACGACCATGCCTTGATATACGGGCGTGCCTGCGCCAATAAACAAGATCCCCCTGCCCTGTGCGTTAAACAAGCCGTAAGTAACCGCTTCGCCCGTTTCGTGCGCGACTAAAGAACCGGTGTTTCTACGTTGCATATCCCCTTTGTACGGCTCGTACGAATAGAAAATCGTGTTCATAATGCCCTGGCCCTTGGTATCGGTCAAGAACTCACTCTTATAACCGAACAAACCACGGGACGGAACGGTAAATTCCAAACGCATACGGTTGCCGATCGCCGTCATGGAAACAAGGTTACCCTTTCGATTCCCCATCGCCGAGAACACAGGTCCCGTCATATCTTCGGGCACGTCCGCCACGAAACGCTCAATCGGCTCGTGACGCACCCCGTCAATGTCTTTGTACAATACTTTCGGCGTGGATACCTGAAATTCGTATCCTTCGCGGCGCATAGTTTCAATCAAAATGGAAAGATGCATTTCCCCCCTGCCGCAAACGCGGAAACTGTCCGCAAACTCAGTATCCGATACGCGCAACGATACGTCGCGCAACAATTCTTTATATAATCTATCGCGGAGCTGTCTGCTGGTGACGAATTTCCCTTCTTTGCCCGCAAACGGACTGTCGTTAACAGAGAACGTCATTTCCACGGTAGGATCTTCAATACGGACGAATTGTACAGGCTCGACCTTCGTCGGTTCGCACACGGTATCCCCGATATTTAAGCCATCGATACCCGAGAACATAACAATATCCCCCGCCTGCGCGCGCTCTACGGGCATTCTTTCCAAGCCTTCGATCTGATACAGGTTGGCAATCTTGCAGTTGGTACGCACTTTGCCACTCTCGTTATAATTACAAATGCAAACGGGTTCGTTCGCACGGATTACGCCGCGTTCGATTCTACCGATACCGATACGGCCTACGAATTCGTTATAATCAATACACGAAACAAGGAGCTGCCCAGGTCCGTCCACGTCCATTTCCATAGGCGGAATCGTTTCTAAAATGGTATCGAACAAGGGGTTCAAGTTGGGTTCTTGATGATCGGGATCAAGGGACGCCGTACCCTGTCTACCGCAGCAGTACACAATCGGGCTTTCAAGCTGTTCGTCCGTCGCATCCAAATCCATCATGAGAAGTTGCATTTCTTCCACAACTTCGGCGATACGCGCGTCGGGACGATCGACTTTATTGATTACGATAATCGTCTTTAACCCAAGCGCCAACGCCTTTTGCATAACGAAACGCGTCTGTGGCAAAGGTCCTTCCGCTGCGTCTACGAGAATAATCGCGCCGTTTACCATCTTCAAAACACGTTCTACCTCGCCCGAGAAATCCGCGTGTCCCGGCGTATCGATAATATTGATTTTTACACCGTTATAATGCGCCGAAGTATTCTTCGCTAAAATAGTAATGCCACGTTCTCTTTCCAGATCTCCGCTGTCCATAACGCGGTCCTGCACCTGCTGATTTTCACGGAATACGCCGCCCTGCGCCAGCATTTCGTTGGCGAGCGTCGTCTTGCCGTGGTCAACGTGGGCAATAATCGCCACGTTTCTCAAATCGTTCCTGAGCATAATAAAACAACTCCTTTCTCTACGTAAACTTTTTAACTCCACTATTTTAATACTTTTTCCTGCGATTGACAAGAAAATAAGGGGCGTTTCGACAAATATTTTTTATAAATTATAAAAAAAATTCCGCAACCCTTTCGTAGTTTTGCGGAATTCCCTTTTAAAATCCTTTTATAAATCCTTTACGTTTTTGTTTTCATAGGTCGTAAAACGAATGGTGTACCCGTTGTCGTCGATAGGTTCGCCCTCGTCTACGCAGACGAAATCGGGGTGTTTATCCAAATTCGGGAAAAAGACTTCCGCACCGCCGACCGCGTCCACTTTCGTCACCAACGCCCCGTGACAATAGGGCAACAGCTCCTTATAAATTGCACCGCCGCCGATTACGTAAATATCCTCGTTTTCACGCTTTTTCATTTCGGCTTTCAGCTCGTCATAAGAACGCACGATAACGCAGTCATCGCGTACCGTCCCCCTTGAAAGCACGATATTCGTCCGATTTTTTAACGGTTTCTGACCGGGAAAAGAGCGCAACGTATTGCCTCCCATCACGACGGTATGCCCCATCGTTGTTGTGCGGAAAAATTTCATATCGGCAGGCAGAGAGAACATCATATCGTTGTTTTTCCCAATCCCCCATTCCTTATCCGCATGTACGATTGCATAAATCATAATTCACTCCCTTAAATTGCAACGGGGATCTTCTTATCCAGCTTTTCGTATTCGTAATCAACGAGCTGGAAACTGTCCACCGTAAAATCGTAAAAATTCGTAATACTCGTATCCACGATCAGCTTGGGCGCTTTGTGACGGGGCTTTTCCAAAATCTCTTTTACAAGCGGAATATGACGATCGTAAATATGCGCATCGGCGATAACGTGTACCAATTCCCCCGCTTTTAAACCTGAAACTTGCGCCATCATAATCAGCAAAATTGCATACTGTACTACATTCCAATTATTCGCCGTCAACATATCGTTGGAACGTTGGTTCAAAATCCCGTTCAGAGTATCCCCCGACACGTTAAACGTCATGGAATACGCGCAAGGGTACAATCCCATTTCGTGCAAGTCTTGGAAATTGTAGATGTTCGTCATAATACGACGGCTAGCAGGGTTGTTTTTCAAATCGAACAAAACGCGATCGACTTGATCGAACTCCCCTTCTTTGTATTTATGCTTTACGCCGAGCTGATAGCCGTACGCTTTGCCAATCGAACCCGTTTCGTCCGCCCAACTGTCCCAAATGTGCGAATTTAAATCGTGGATATTATTGCTTTTTTTCTGCCAAATCCACAAAAGCTCGTCAATGCAAGACTTAAACGCAGTACGGCGCATGGTCAAAATCGGAAATTCTTCCTGCAAATTATAGCGGTTTACGATACCGAATTTTTTAACGGTATGCGCGGGCGCACCGTCATCCCAACGTGGACGAACGTCCAAATCGGTATCCCAATATCCGTTTTCCATAATGTCCGTCATATTTTGCGCAAAAATCTCGTCCGCTCTACTCATTGCTATCGCTCCTTTGTTTTTATCTTGTTTATTATAACACATACAAAAGATTTCGTCAAGATTTAGAAAACTTTTTTTCGTTTATTTTCGCAAAAAGTTGACAAACGGGAAAATTTTGGGTATTATATATACGTATGCAAAAAATATTTTGAAAGGAGAGTTCTTATCTATGAATAAGAAAACCGTAAAAGACATCGAAGTCAAAGGCAAAAAAGTCTTGGTTAGATGCGATTTCAACGTTCCCATGAAAGACGGCGTCATCACCGACGAAAACCGTATTATCGGCGCACTTCCTACCATCAAATATCTGATGGAACAAGGCGCGAAAGTCGTACTTTGCTCGCACATGGGTAAACCCCACAATGTGTTTGACGCAAAGCTCGAACTCAACAAGAAAGAAAAAGGCAAGGTTGCCGCTCTGCCCGAAGATCAGCAGGCTGCGGCTACCGAAGAATTCCTTGAAAAAGCAAAGAAAGACGTTAAAAAGCTTTCCCTTGCTCCCGTTGCAGCTCGTTTGAACGAATTGCTTGACGGCAAAGTAGCGTTTGCGTCCGACGTTATCGGCGATGACGCTAAGGCAAAAGTTGCCGCTTGCAAGGAAGGCGAATGCGTTCTCCTTGAAAACCTTCGTTTCCACAAAGGCGAAGAAAAGAAAGCGCCCGAATTTATGCAAGCCCTCGCTTCGTTTGCGGAAGCGTACGTCAACGACGCGTTCGGCACGGCGCACCGTTCTCACGCATCGACGGCGGGTATCGTAGAAGAAGGCTTGGTGACGACGGCGGCTTGCGGTTTCCTCATCGAAAAGGAATTGTCCGTCATGGCTGACACCCTCGAAAATCCTCAAAGACCTTTCGCCGCTATCCTA
>JAZSJN010000198.1:0-3864 GCA_045534315.1 Candidatus Scatosoma sp. | reverse complement strand
TGAGAGTACATTCCGTGGTTGTGATGGCTTAAAGGAAATGACGATTCCATTCATAGGAAGTAGCAGCGATGCAACGGGTTATAAATCTGTCTTTGGTTATATTTTTGGATATAGAACAACTTCGTCGGCTAACGCTATAAGCGGATCTACGTATCAATATTGTGGTAGGGACGGTTCTTCTTATAAATATTATCATTACTATATTCCTACTTCTTTAAAAAAGGTAACGATAACGGGTAATAGTATCACTGCTTCTGCGTTTTATAATTGTGCGAGATTAAAGGAGCTCATTATTTCTGAAAATGTACAAACAATCGGGAAAAGAGCTTTTGCGTTTTGTTCGGCGGAAATTCAGTGGGGCGAAAATCCCATGATAACATCAATAGGGGAATCCGTATTTTATGAGTATAAAGGCGAAAGCGTAGTAATTCCCGATTCGGTTACGAGTATTGATAAAAATGCCTTTCAAGGATGTGACGCTTTGGTTAGCGTGGTAATCCCCGATTCGGTTACGAGTATCAGCGATTCTGCGTTTCAGGGATGCGATAGCTTGACGGAAATAACGATTCCCTTTATAGGTGAAAGTAGAACGGCAACGAGTTATAAATCTGTCTTTGGTTATATTTTCGGATATAAAGCGAGTTCAAATTCTTCCGCTATAGACGGAGCGACATATCAATATTACGATTCATCAAACAGTTCGGATAATAAATATTATCATTACTATATCCCTACGTCTTTAAAGAAAGTAACGATTAAGGATGATAATATCGTTTCTTATGCATTCAATGAATGCGATAGTTTGACGGAAATCGTTATTTGTGAAGGAGTCACAAGTATTGGATATGAGGCGTTCTTTTCTTGCAGTAGTTTGACGGAAATCGTGATTCCCAGCACTGTGACGAGTATCGGTGAAGATGCGTTCGCTTATTGCAGTAGTTTGACAAAAATCGTGATCCCCGATAATGTAACGAGTATCGGTGATAGGGCGTTCTCAAATTGTAGTAGTTTGACGGAAATTGTTATTTCTAATGGTATAAAAAATATTGGTTATTATACATTCTCCGAGTGCAAGAGCTTAGTATCGATCGTAATCCCCGACGGAGTAACGAATATAAGTTCTAATGCGTTCGATAGTTGCTATAAGTTAACGAAAATCGTCATTCCCGACAGCGTGACGAGTATTGGTTCTGATGCGTTCGATAGTTGCTATAATTTGACGTATAACGTAAAAGAAAATTTAAAATATTTAGGGAACGAAAATAATCCGTATCTGTATTTAGCAGATACAACGACGTGGGATATTACGTCTGCTACCATAGATAGCAATTGCAAATTTATTGGTTCTAAGGCGTTTTGGTCTTGCAGTAATTTGACGGAAATTGTGATCCCTGATGGTGTTACGAGTATTGGGGGGTATGCGTTCTCTGGTTGTAGTAATTTAACGGCAATCGTAATTCCCGAAAGTGTCACGAGTATTAGTGGTGGTGCGTTCGAGAATTGCGGGAGTTTAACGAAAATCGTTATCCCTAACAGTGTAACGAGTATTGGTTCTTCTGCGTTCGAGAATTGCGGTAGTTTAACGAAAATCGTTATCCCTGACAGTGTAACGAGTATTGGTGACTTTGCGTTCAGGGATTGCGATGATTTAACAATTTATTGCGAGGTAAAAAGTCAACCGAGCGGTTGGGTTTCGACTTGGAATTGGAATGATAATGAAAATTGTCCCGTGGTATGGGGATATACGGAAGAATGAAATGCGTAATGGAAACAAAGCAAAAAAGCAGGGTGTAAAAGCCTTGCTTTTTTTGTCAAGATTTGTTATAATATAACAAAATATGCGCGCTGCGCGGGGTTCGCGCGGCGGTTGGGAGAAAATTATGCCTGTTATTAACGTGAAAAAATTGGACGAAAATGCCGTTTTGCCTACTTACGGATCGGAATTTTCCGCTGGCGCGGATTTGTACGCGCTCTGCGACGAAGAAATCGTGTTTGCGCCGAACGAAACGAAATTCGTTAGGACGGGGCTTGCGATGGAAATTCCCGAAGGGTACGCGGGGTTGATCTACGCGCGCAGCGGGTTGGCGTGTAAACGCGGGCTTGCGCCTGCAAACAAGGTGGGCGTGGTGGACTCCGATTATCGCGGCGAAGTGATGGTGGCTCTGCACAACCATTCGGCTGTGGAACAGAAAATTGCGCCGAAAGAACGGATTGCGCAGTTGGTCGTTACGCCTTTTTTGAAAGCGAGTTTTGCGGAAACGACAGAGCTGAGCGATACCGTGCGCGGCGAAGGCGGTTTTGGCAGTACGGGCAGAAAGTAAGCGGGAAAGGAAAGAACGGCTATGTCGATGCGGATGCGAAAGAAGAGAAATTTTGACGCGAGAATGGACGCTTGCGGGGATTTGCTGTTGGCGCACGGCGCGAACGGGATTTTGAATATGAAAGAGGCGGCGGAAAATTACCGCGCTCTGATCGATTTTGGCGCGGTGTTTGGCGCGGAGCGCGCAGATCTTCCCGTGGCGTTGGAAATCGGGTGCGGCAAGGGCGGTTTTGTGATCGCTTTGGCGCAGCGGGAAAGGGACGTCAATTATTTGGCGTTGGAAAAGATGAGTAACGTGATTTTGACGCCCATGGAAGAAGTGAAAAAATTGGGCGTAGAGAACGTTCGGTTTTTGAATATTCGTGCGGAATGTCTGCCCTGTTATATCCCCGAAAACAGCTTGGACGTCATCTATTTGAATTTTTCCACGCCGTTGCCGAAATTGGGGTACGCGACGCAGCGTTTGACCCATCGAAATTTTTTGGAAGTATATAAAAAGCTTTTGAAAAAGGGCGGTAAGATCATTCAAAAAACGGACGATCGGGATTTTTTTGAGTTTTCGTTGGAAGAGTATAAGGCGTGCGGGTTTGCACTTTGCGACGTTTCCTACAATCTGCACGAAAACGGGAATCCCGATTGGAATATCGTGACGGAATACGAGCAAAAATGGGTGGATCGCGGTTTGCCCATTCACCGTGTCGTTGCGACGGTTTAACGGAAGATATGCCCCGATAGACACGTGACGAAAAAGGGCAGAAATCGCAAATTTTCGACCGTGCGAACTCTGTCGTGTGCGGTTGACCACATTTGTTTGTGGGCAAGATGATCTTGCAGGCAGTCTTACTATCTTGCAATTCGTGTGTGTAAATATCCCGCAGGGGTAGGGGTGATATATCGACCGAATAAAAAAATGGAAAAACAGAAATTGAGCCGAAAGAAATTCTGACGGCGAAATGAGTGGAAAAAAGCGAAACGAAAGGGTGGGGGATTGCCTGCTTTGACGCGGAGCGTAAAAGAAACAAGAGTGTGGCGCGCGTTTGTTGCGTTGTGTTTTTGGGCTTTGGATTGTACTCTTTCGTCGGACGGCGGAGGAGTATTTTTTATGGAAAACAAGAGTGAAAACCGTATTGCGGTGGTAAGTATTTTGGTGAGCGATAGAAGTGTGAGCGAAAAGGTAAACGCGCTTTTGTCTGAGTTTGGGGATTGGATTTTGGGAAGAATGGGCATACCGTATAAGGAAAAACAAGTATCCGTTTTGTCGGTGGTTTTGGACGCGCCCGTGGAATGTACGAACGCTCTGACAGGGAAGCTGGGGCGTATTGGCGGCGTGTCGGTCAAGGCTTTGTTTGGAAAGATATAAAGGAGAATATATAATGAAAAAAGCAAAGAGATTGGTAAGTTTGGCGGTTGGTTTGAGTATGCTGGCGGGCGTTTCGTTCGTCGGGTGTAAAAATAGCGCGAACGGGGGCGGTTTAGGAAGCGATTTCGTGTATACGTCGGAAAATTTATCGTCGCTCGTTGGGAAAACGGTGGGCGTTTTGCAG
>JAZSJN010000125.1:0-4018 GCA_045534315.1 Candidatus Scatosoma sp. | reverse complement strand
ACAGCTCTGTTGAACACAGCTCTGTTGAAGATAGCTCTGTAGAACACAGCAGTTCTGAAGAAGTTACAGATAGCAGCTCCGAAGAAGACAGTTCCGTTGAAGAACATATTTGTATCACGGAAGGCGAGTGGCAGGCGGACGAAATAGGACATTGGTTAGAATGTACCTGTGGTGAAACGGTACAATATGCCGAACATACCTACGGCGCACTTTCTGACGGTGAATTTGGCAAAGCGTATTACTGTGAGTGTGGCGAGTATATCACCAACGAAAATTTGGTGGATTTCGTCGTGGAAGTAGAGAACGGACGAGATCCCGTTGTGTTGCAGCTTGCCGATCCGCAGATTGCCACCTATGGGGATAGAGAAACCTATTGCTATCGATATATTCGCGAGGCTGTGGAAAAATCCAACCCAGATCTTATTATTGTTGTGGGGGATATCGTTTACGGCAGAGCAGATCCGAACGGAACGATTTTGACGGAATACATAACGTTTATGGAAAGCTTGAATATTCCTTGGGCACCCGTTTTCGGTAACCACGATAACGAGAGTTTGATGGGTGTCGATTGGCAATGCGCGCAATTCGAAGCGGCGGAAAACTGCCTGTTTAAAACGGGCGACGTATCGGGGAACGGTAATTACACGGTAGGTATCGAACAAGACGGCGAGCTTTTGCGTACGTTCTATATGATTGACTCTGGCGGTTGTGGACATCCTATGATTGATAAAGACGGCAATCATACAGCACCTGCGCCCGGAACGAATATCATAAAAACGAGTAGGGGCTTTGATGCAGACCAAATCGCTTGGTATACCGATTCGATCAATGCAATCCACGCATTGGACGAAGACGTAAAGATTTCGTTTGCATATCATATTCAGCAGGCGATTTTTGAAAAGGCGTTTGAAAAATACGACGAATACGACGGCGTGCATACGAGCGACGTGTTAAATAATCCGCTTAATTTAGATGCTATGGAAAGTGCGGATGATACCGACTTTGGGTATCTTGGCAGAGTAATGAAAAGCGCATGGGATACCAATTATAAGATTTTCAACGACATGAAAGCGCTTGGTGTGGATTCCATTTTTGTCGGACACGAACATTGTAACAGCGCAAGTATCGTATACGAGGGGGTACGCTTCCAATACGGTCAAAAATCCTCCTTGTACGATAGATACAATTGGATAAATAACGCCGACGGTTCGATTGAGGGCGGTTACAATACGACGCCGTTCGACGACCCGATTACCCCGCTTATCGGCGGGACGGTTATCCCCGTTTCGGGCGAAGACGGCTTGATCGGTACGGGATATATCGTGTACTACGGCGATCCTTTTAATACGGAAGAACCGACACCTGTTGAGCCTTGGGGACAGGTTGCCGAATTCGTTCCTTTGACGGGTGGGACGATTACGGACGAAGTAGTTGCGATTAGCGGATATACCACTATGTATACGAAGTCGAATTATGTAAAGGGTGATTTTTCCGGCACGAAGTTGGATGCAAGCTATAACGAAATCCATTTCGCGTTCTATGCGAACAAAGCGATGGTTTGTAGGGGAAATAGTCTTTTCGCGAACAGGGTTTATAATGTGACGCTGACAAAGGACGTGGAAAATGATTGGCATATCACAATTACGGGCGACGGGTTTAATTTGACGTGGGAAGACGGCTATGATAATAATGAGTTGCAGGACCTGATATTGGCGATTAAACCTGCGGACGGTGTTACGGACGTGACGATATATTGTACCGAGGTTCGTGTTAATTCGTAGTAAAGAAAATAAGACGTGTACAAAGAAAGCCGCCTTGCCGTTTGGTAGGGCGGCTTTTATAAACCCATACGCAAAAATTTATCGAAATATTATATCGAAATATTATATCGAAAAAACTTATCGAAAAAATATATCGAATCAATAATTTTTTATCGATTGCATAAAATCGCTTGCTTTTTATCGATTGAACGTGTATAATAGTACTAACGATTAAAATAAAGGAGAGATTTTATGGAAAACGTGGAAAAACTGACGATAAAACAAAAAATCGTAAACTATTTTAAAGCGTTGCCAAAGCGTTATTTTATTACGGCGTTTTCGGGCATGGCGCAAGGATTGTTCGTTACCCTGATTGCAGGGACGATTTTGGCGCAGATTGCGGGCTGGATCAATAAGATCGGCGACGGAAACTACGTCGGCAACACCTTGCTGTACATAGCAAATATTGCAAAATCGCTGATGGGCGCAGGAATTGGCGTAGGTATCGCGCATGCGCTCGGCAAAAATAAGCTACTGACCTTTTCGGCGGCGGTTGCAGGTATGGTCGGCGCATTTTCGGATAAATTGATGGTGGGGGCAGATCCGTTTACCGTATTGGCGCTCGGCGCGCCCGGGAATCCGATCGGCGCGTACGTAGTAACTATGCTCGTTGTAGAAATCGTCGGTTTATACGCGGGTAAGACAAAATTGGATATTCTGCTTGTTCCTTTGGGGGCGTTGGTAATATCCCTTGGCGGCGTATTTGCGGCGTATCCGTTTATCGAATTGGTGGATTTGCTTGGCAAAGGCATTGAAAGAGCGACAGCGATTACCCCGTTTGTGATGGGGATCGTCATTGCGGTTGCAATGGGAATTTTATTAACAATGCCGACTTCGTCTGCCGCTATTTGGCTGTCGATTGCATTGGGAAATACATCGGAGGCAATGCTTCGTGCCGGCGGCGCGGCAACGGTTGGGTGCGCGTGCCACATGATCGGTTTTGCCGTAGCGAGTTTCCGTGAAAATAAAGTCGGCGGTTTAATTTCGCAAGGGATTGGGACGAGTATGTTGCAGATTCCCAATATTATGAAAAAACCGATAATTATGTTACCCATGATTATATCGAGCGCGATTTGCGGACCTTTGGCAACGTGCGTATTCAAACTCCATTGCGGCGCATCGGGCGGCGGTATGGGCACGAGCGGTTTGGTCGGCGTGTTTGATCTGTTCGAATATACAAGCGGCGCGCTCGGCTATGTGGGCATTATTCTGTTGATGTTTGTCCTGCCCGCTATTCTAAATATCGTGATTTCCGAGTTTATGCGGAAGAAGGGCTGGATTAAAGACGGCGACATGAAATTGGATTTATAATTAGATCGTAAAAAAAGACGGAGCGTTATGAAAACGCTCCGTTTTTATATTCATTACGATATGGGTATGCCCATTTGCCTTATACTTGTTCGGAAACAATCACCTGGCGTTGGGGTTCGCAAGTCAAATGCATACCGAGAGATTTAAAGGTGCGCTCGTCCACGTGCGCCAACATAACGGTAGAGTGGATTTCGCAATTTTTCAGTTTATCCAATTGCTCTACTGCTTTTTTTGCTTTTGGATCGTTGACCGCGCAAATGGATAACGCCATCAATACTTCGTCTGTATGCAGGCGGGGATTGACCGAGCCCATATGCTTTACTTTGAGATGTTGCAACGGTTCGATAATGGTAGGGGAGATCAATTCAATTTCGTCGTTGATTTCACCCAAAACTTTCAGCGCGTTGAGTAGCGCCGCCGCCGACGCGCCCAAAAGATCGCCCGTTTTTCCCGTTACGATTCGTCCGTCGTTAAGTTCAATCGCTACCGCGGGCGTGCCTGTTAATTCTGCTTTGGCAAGGGCGGGAGCAACCGCTTTACGATCGTCCACGGAAATACCCGATTTACTCATGAGTAGTTCTAATTTTGCCACTACGTCCTTAGGGATTCTGCCTTTCTTCGCGTCGCAAAGAGCGGCGTAATAGCGGCGAATAATTTCGTTTTTGGACGCTTCGCGGCAGGCGTCGTCGTCTACGATACAAAAACCTGCCATATTTACGCCCATATCCGTAGGGGATTTGTAGGGGGAATACCCCAAAATCTTTTTCAGCATAGCCGAAACGACGGGGAAAATTTCCACGTCGCGGTTGTAATTGACCGCCAACGTTCCGTACGCCTCCAAATGGTATGGGTCAATCATGTTCACGTCGTTAAGGTCGGCGGTTGCC
>JAZSJN010000055.1:0-10696 GCA_045534315.1 Candidatus Scatosoma sp. | reverse complement strand
TACGCGTCGTTTCCTTGCCCCAACTTGTAAATACGTCGTCCGCATGGTGATGCCCATGACTGTGGTGATCGTGGTGATGGCAGGAACAGTTTGGATCATGACATTCTTCGTGCTCATGTTCGTGCTCATGTTCGTGGTGATGTTCATGATCGTGATGGTGCTTGTGATCGTGGTGGTGATGACAGCAGCAATCGGGATCATCACATTCGTCGTGATCGTGATGCTGCTCGTGATCGTGGTGGTGATGACAGCAGCAATCGGGATCGTCACATTCGTCGTGCTCGTGATGATGCTCGTGATCGTGGTGTTCATGATGATCGTGATGGTGTTCCACTTCCGCGGAAAGGCGGTCAAGTTCCGCTTCCAAGCTATCTTTGCGTTCCATAGCCGCCAAAATCGCCTTACCGTCAAGACTGTCCCACGCTACCGTTACCAGCGTTGCCGTAGCGTTCTTTTCTTTCAATAACGCCACCGCCGTCGCAAGCTTCTCTTCGGAAACTTTGTCTGTATGCGAAAGAATAATGCAGCTTGCATTTTCCACCTGATCACCGAAAAATTCGCCGAAGTTACGAAGATACATTTTGCATTTCCCCGCGTCCACAACCGTACAAAACGCGTTGAGCTGTCCGTCGATCCCCGCGTTTTTTACCGCTTTGATAACGTCGCTGAGCTTTCCTACGCCGGACGGTTCGATCACGATACGCTCGGGCGCGTACTGCGCCACAACCTGTTGCAACGCCTTGGAAAAATCACCGACGAGCGAACAGCAAATACAGCCCGAATTCATTTCGGTAATATTGATACCAGCGTCTTGCAAAAATCCGCCGTCTATACCGATCTCGCCAAATTCGTTTTCAATCAGTACGACCTTTTCGCCTGCATACGCTTCCTTGATCAATTTTTTAATCAGCGTCGTTTTCCCCGCGCCGAGAAATCCCGAAAAAATATCTATTTTCGTCATAGGTAATACCTTCTTATTTTTTTTATTATTTATTATTTATAAAGCAAATTTTTGGAATTAAAACGCCCAAACGCCGTCTTTAAAAATTTGCACGCGCTCCCCGTTTTCTTTTACGCCGACGATGGATAAATCCGCCGTACCAATCATAAAATCAACGTGAATCATACTGTCATTGATGCCGCGCGCCTTAATCTCTTCATCCGTCAGCTTTTCAAAGCCTTTTAAGCACTCGTTAAATCCATGCCCGACCGCAAAATGGCAGCAAGCGTTTTCGTCGAACAACGTATTGAAAAACAGTACGCCCGATTGATTGATCGGAGAAGTGTACGGAATTAAAGCGCACTCGCCAAGCTTGCCTGCGCCTTCGTCCATCGAAACCATTTTTTGCAGAAGTTTTTCGCCCTTTTCCGCTTTCGCTTCCACAACTTGGCCGTTTTCGAAACGCAACGAGAAATTGTCAATAAGCTCGCCCATATACGAGAGCGGCTTTGACGAATACACAATCCCTTCCGCCGCGCCCGCTTTGGGGGAGGTAAATACTTCTTCCGTTGGAATATTTGGATTGAACGCTCTGCCTTTTAAGGTCTTTTCAATACCACCCGTAAACACGCCGTCGGGTAAAAGTTCCACCGTCAAATCCGTGCCGTTCGCGCTCTTGTATTCCAAATATTTAAGCCCCAATCCATTGAGATAATCACAGCGCGCGCGAAGATCTGCGTTGTGTGCTTTCCATGCCTGCACGGGGTTTTTGCCGTCGGCACGCGCCGCATGCAAAATCGCCTGCCACATTGCCTCTACCGCTTTGCTTTCGGAAAGAGCGGGGAAAACCTTTTTCGCCCACGCCTTGCCGGGCACAGCCGCGATACACCATTGATGTCTGTTTTCCATTTGTTGACGGAAAGGCTTGATTTGCGGATAGGTCGCTTGACGAGCTTTGCTCATCTTTTCCTGATCGACGCCGTTCATACCGTCGGGATCGGACGATTCGATAAACAAGCGGCAGGAATAATTTTTCGCCTTATATTCCCACTTAGCAAGCTCCCAAGGGGAAAGACTTGACAGCGATTCCAAAGTGCGGTACTGCGCGTTGAGTTTGGAAACGGGTTGATGGCTCCATTCCACGTACACTTCGCTTGCGCCCGCCTTATAACATTCTTCCACGACCATCGTGATAAAATCGGGTTGATCAAGCCCCGCAGCAACGAATACCGTTTGCCCTTTTTTGACGTTCAAACCCATTTTTACGATCAATTTTGCGTATTTTTTTAACTGTGCTTTTCTCATATTTACTCCTCAATTTGTTTGCTTAAAATTTCTATCGCATAGGAAATCGCGCGTTTTACGCCGCCTTTTTCAAAGGGCACAGCAAGATTTGCCGCCTTTAACGTATCCAAATACCCCAGCGAACCACCTACTTTGCATAATGTCATGTAATCTTGCCAGCACGCCGCCTTGTCCGTTGCCATTTTTTTCTTAAATTCCATCGCGCCCATAGTCGTCAGCGTGTAATTGATATAATAGAACGGGTAGTGATAAATGTGCAATTTATGATACCACCAACCGCCGCGCGCAAAAAATTCGTTATCGTCACCGTAATCCCGCCAAGGCATATATTTCTTTTCCAGCGCGCTCCACGCCGCCGTGCGCTCCGCAGGCGTCATATCGGGGTTTTCGTAGACAATATGCTGAAATTCGTCCACCGCAACGCCGAACGGAATAAAGGTAATCGCTTCTTGTAAATGCTGAAAACGGTATTGCTCCGCTTTCTCGCCAAAGAAGAGTTCTGCATACGGATAGGCGAACTGCTCCATGGACATGGAATGGATTTCTGCAATATCGGTAGGCTCGCTCCACAACGCTTGCAAGGGCTGATGACGCATCGCCATATACCCCGCGAACGCATGTCCCATTTCGTGCGTGAGCACGTCTACGTCCCCCGTCGTTCCGTTAAAGCAGGAATATACGAACGGCGCTTTGTAATCGTTGAGCGCAGTCATATACCCCGTCGCCGCTTTATTGGGTTTGTTATCTAAATCCATCAGCTCGTGCTCGATCATAAAATCGATAAACTCGCCCGTTTCTTCGCTCATATCGCGGTACATTTTTTGCGCCTGTTCGACCAAATATTTGCTGTCGCCGATGGGAACGGCGTTGCCGCCTAAAAAAATCAATTGTTCGTCGTAATAGCGGATTTTGTCCACGCCGATACGCTTTGCCTGCGCCTTGTACAGCTTTTCGCAAAAGGGTACGATCTCTTCTAAGACTTGCTGACGGAACGCCGCCACGTCCTTTTCGTCGTAGTCCATGCGCCCTTGCTGCATATATCCAAGCGGGATAAAGTTGGCAAAACCCATGTTTTTTCCCATTTCATGGCGGATTTTTACCAAACGATCGAAAATTTCGCAAAGTTCTTTGTCGTTCTTTTCAAAAAAGTCCGCGTACAATTTTGCCGCTTTTTTACGCGCTTCGCGGTCGGGATCGGAAAAATATTTCAAAATCCCAAACAGATTATGTTCACCGCCGTCAAAGGGGATTTTACAAGCCGCCGTCAGTTTTTGATAACGGTTGGTCAGTTCGTTTTCTTCCTGCATCAAAGGTACGTTCTTTTCGCAAAAACTATCTGCGCCGAGCTTGACAGCCTTTAAAAACTGCGCGCCGTATTCCGCGTCGATTTCCGTCTTAAAAGGAGAAGACAATAACGCCAAATTAAAGCCCTGCATATACGGCATCGCTTCGGTTAAGCTGCGGTGGATAAATTCCGATTCCTTGTCGTAAAATTCGTTGGACGTATCGACCGTATGGCGAATTTCCACCACCGTCGCCATCGTGTTTATATGCGAAGAATATTCTTCCTCATCCAAAATACAACGCCTTACTTCTTCGTAAGATTTTGCCGCGGCAACCCGCGCGTTTAAATCCTCGTAAAAGCGTTTTAACCCGTCGAAATCGGGGCGGACGTACTCAATATCCGCAAAAGTTTTTAATTCTTCTTTCATATTCTCTCTGCCCTTTATGCTTAGCCGATCAAGTCGTAATTTACCGTTTTATAGAACAGTTCGCGCACGTTTTCGTCCCCCTGCACCTGCGCCAAAATCCACATGAGTTTGGTAATGATACTCTCGTACGTCATCGAATAGCTTTCGAGTAATTCAAAACGGTTTTTCCAGCCCCTACCCACGCGGTAGACATTCATATCGCTGCCTTCCTGTTGTACCTGCGTGGTTACGACCAATGTTTTTCCCTTTCTTTCCCAGCTTTCGATCGTTTTGTAAAAGCCGTAATATTCCCCTTCGGGGATACCGCCCGTACCGTAACCCGACAATACCACCGCGTCATATATGCGGAAATAGGCGTCTAAAATTTCCTTTCGTGTCCCCGGCGTCAACGTCAAAAGCCCCACTTTTTCGTTTAAGGTCAAGTAAAATTCGGGCTTGTCCTGTTTGGGCGTCGTGATATACTGAATAATGCGCCCATCGCGAATCACGGCAAGGTTGGGAAAATCCACACTCGTAAACGCGTTAAAACTCTTGGTTCGCACCTTTTTCGCCTTTGTACCTGCAATAACTTTGCCTTGGAAGACAATCACCACGTCGGCAGCGTTATCGGACGCCGCGTATAAAAAGCTGTCGCGAAGATTGATACGTCCGTCCGTATCCTCCTTGTCAATCGGCTGCTGCGAGCCGGTAAACACGATGGGTTTTGGCGAATGTTGCACCATGTACGAGATCATCGCCGCCGTGTACGACATCGTATCCGTACCATGACAAACGACAAAACCGTCGTATTGATCGTAATAATCGCGAATGGTCGTCGCAAGACGTACCCAATGATCAGGCGTTACGTTCGTGCTGTCGATATTGTAAATTTGTATCGCGCTCGGCTGACAAAATTCAAAAATTTCGGGAACGCATTTTAACAAGCCTTCCGCCGCAATTTCAGGGATCAAGCCCTGCGCGCCCGAATGGGACGCGATCGTACCACCCGTAGCGATCAAAAGTATCTTTTTCATACCTGTATTCTTCCTTTCCTTTATACCTTACGGCGAAGATAATCACCCGTATGCAATTCGTAAGGACATTTGATCGAATATATCTCTTGCACGCGTTTGGCGTCGTCCGTCCTTACTCCTTGGCCGTCGTAAATTTCATCCGCAACGAACGTTTTCGTGAAATTGCAATCGGGAGAAAGCACTTCTAAAACGTCGCCCTGTTTAAAACGGTTGCGCATTTCCGCCTTAATATATCCGTTTTCCGTGCCCAAAACGTCGGCAATATAGATATAATCGCCGCGGCTTTGGCTGTCTTCGTAATTGACCGTTTCAGGGTTTTCACCAAGCATGTACGCCTGCGTATATTCGCGGTGCGCCACCGACAAAAGTTCCTTTTCTGCCGTGGATAATTCTTCCCCGTCCATCGCGCGGCGGTATGCGTTGATTACCGTTGCCAAATAATACCCGCTCTTCATTCTACCTTCGATCTTAAACGAGCAAACGCCTGCATTTTCCAACTCTTTAAGATAGGCAAGCATATTCAGATCCTTGCTGTTGAAAATATACGTCCCCCGCTCGTCTTCTTCCATCGGCAACCATTCCGATTTTCCGTTGGTCGCGTTAAGCGCGCGGACTTCGTACCGCCAACGACAAGACTGCACGCACGCGCCGCGGTTGGACGAACGCCCGTCCAAATAATCGGATAATAAGCATCTACCGCTGTACGAAATACACATAGCCCCGTGTACAAACGTTTCCAACTCCATTTCAGGCACAAATTCGTGGATTTCTGCAATCTCTTTGATTGACAACTCACGCGCCAAAATCACGCGCGAAACGCCTTGTTCTTTCCAAAATTTCACGGCGTATTTATTCGTCGTGTTTGCCTGTGTGGAAAGGTGTATCGCCAAACTCGGCGCGGCTTTTTTCGCCATATACACAACGCCAGGATCGCTGATAATCACGGCGTCCACACCGACGTCGGCAAGCGTTTTAAAATACGTTTCTAAAACGCAAAAATCGGCGTTACGCGCAAAGACGTTCGCCGTTACGTATATTTTTTTGCCTAATTTGTGCGCATACGCCGTCGCATCACGCAATTCGTCTACGGAAAAATTATCCGCAAACGCGCGCAACGAAAATTGCTTTCCCCCAACGTACACCGCGTCCGCGCCAAAATAGAGCGCCGTACGCATCTTTGCATAGCTACCCGCAGGCGCTAAAAGCTCTGCCTTCATCTTTTACACCTTTCGTTATTTTTCTTCCCCGCCGCGATACACCGACAGCGCAACGCCATCCCCGACGTTTAAAACGGACGTGATAAAATCCCCGTCCTGCGTTACCGTTTCCAAATACGAACGAATTTTGTCCACGATCGAATGCCGTTTTTGCGGCGTCGGTTCTTCACCGCTCACCCAGCCGTATAACAGCACGTCGTCCGCAAACAGTATAGCACCCTTTTTCATCAGCCGTTTTAAATCGAACAGATATTTTTCGTACTGCGCTTTCGGTCCATCCAAAAACACGAAATCAAATTCCCCGTCCATCATCGCAAGGATTTCCCCCGCGTCGCCAAGGTGCGCCGTTACACGATCTAAAACGCCAAAATCTGCAAAGTTTTGCTTGGCTTCGAGATAGCGTTCTTCTTCCAATTCCATCGTCGTTATACGGGCATTTTCACACTCGTATAGCATTGCCACCGTAGAAAGCCCGACCGCCGTACCGATTTCCAAAATACGCGTGGGCTTTGTCGCGGCGAGCGTGAGCAATAAAAATTGCAACGTTTCATCATCCGCCACGGGAATACCGCGCGCAAGGGCGTCTTTACGACGAGCGATAATCCGCTCGTCGATATTCAATTTTACCAAAGACGCCGTATATTGCATCGCGTTTTTCCTTTGTTTTTTATTTTTTTATACGTCCAGAACGGACACCACGATCAAGGGAGCTTGTCTTGTCTTTTTAAAGAAATAATTTCTTAACTGTTTACGGATATAGTTTGCTAATTCTTCCTTGTTGCCCGCGCCGTAATCGTAATTTTCCACGGCACGTTGCACCACGGAGCGCAATTCCCATTCCATTTCCTTGCCCGTGAACACGCAGCCGTGCGATTCAATAACGGGGTCGTTGATAACGTAGTTTCCCGCCGCGGCAAGCGCCACCGTAAATACGCCGTCCGCCGACATCTTCAAGCGGTCTTTCATGACTTCGCTCGTGCCGTAATCTTCCACGCCTTCGCCGTCAATCAACCGCGTACCCGCCTGCACGTTTTCACCGAATTTCATCGCTTTTTCAGTGAGTTCCACGCAATTCCCGATCTCCGTGATCAAAATATTGCGTTCCGCCATGCCCATACTTTCCGCAAGCTGCGCGTGACGTTTCAAATGCCGATATTCGCCGTGCACGGGAATAAAAAATTTCGGTTTTAACAACGTGTGCAAGATTTTGTGTTCTTCCTGACACGCATGCCCTGAAACGTGGATTTTTTCCAAGCTTTCATATACGACCTGCGCACCCTTTTTATACAGGTTGTTGATAACTCGATAAATCATTTTTTCGTTGCCGGGTATCGGGTTTGCCGAAATAATGATCGTGTCGTTCGTGCCGATCGTTACTTTGTTAAATTCTCCCGACGCCATACGGGTCAACGCGCTCATCGGTTCGCCTTGTGAGCCTGTAGATACAATCAAAAGTTCACTATCGAACAAGTTTTTCGCCTTTTCAATGTCGATTAAAACGCCTTCGGGGATAATGAGTTCGCCAATTTTTACAGCGGCTTCCACAACCTTGAACATACTGCGCCCCGAAAGCGCAACCTTTCTGCGGTATTTTACCGCCAGATCAATGATCTGTTGCAATCTGTGCACGTTAGAGGCGAACGTAGCGATAATCAAACGCCGATTGATATTTTCCGAAAACAGATGATCGAGTGTCGTCCCTACCACCGTTTCGCTCATAGTATATCCAGGACGTTCGATATTCGTCGATTCGCTCATATAAAGCAATACGCCCTCTTTGCCAAGTTCGGCAATACGTTTCAAATCGATCGGCTCGCCCGCAACGGGAGTTAAATCGATCTTGAAATCGCCGCTGTGATAGATCAAGCCGTTGGGCGTGCGGATTGCCAACGCGCACGCACCCGATATCGAGTGGTTTACGTTGATAAATTCCACTTCGAACGAACCGAGTTTGACCCGTTCGCCCGCTTTTACGACACGTTGTACGGCATTCTTGATGGCATGCTCTTGCAATTTGTTATCCGTGAGCATCAGCGTAAGCTTCGTGCCGTAAATCGGCGTGTTTTCGTTGATCTCTTTCATGAGATAAGGTACGCCGCCAATATGGTCTTCATGCCCGTGCGTAAGTAATACGCCGCGGATTTTATTTTTATTCTGCGCCAAATACGTGATGTCGGGCACAACGGAGTCTACCCCCGGCATATCTTCACCGTTAGGGAACGTCAAGCCTGCATCAACGATAATAATGTCGTTTGCGTATTCGATCGCCGTCATGTTTTTACCGATCTCGCCTACGCCACCTAAAAATATGATCTTGACGGGTTTCGTCTTTTTACCTTTGCTCGATCCTTTTTCCGTTGATTTTACGATTTCTTTTACATTATCCGCCTTTTCTTCACGGTTGCTTTTTTGCCTTTTTTTGGGAATCGCCGTAGGCTTATCCTTGTTTGATTCTCTCGGCGGCGAAATCTTCTTTTTTTTCGGCTCTGCTTTTACGTCTTCGAGCTTGTCCGCGCGACGCTTTTTCGGGGGTTTTGCTACGGGTTTTTCAATAAACAACGTATCAAACGAGATCCCCATTGGACTTTTTTCTTTGGTGCGAACTTTTTGGACGGGATTTTTCTTCTCTCCCCGCGTGTTTTTTGTTGCTTGTTTTTCCTTCACCTTACTAAAAATTTCTCCTTAACGGATTTTTTCCGTTCATAAAATAGAGAGCCGAAAATATGAAATTATCAGCTCTCCGTCGTTTATTCGTATGTATCTTTTGTTTTCACCTTAGAAATTAAGGCTGATCTTCTTACCCTGCGTTACTTTAATAAGACCTTTTCTGATCAATTGTTCATCCGTTTCATACGCAAATTCCGCAACGTAGTCAACGGGTTTAAACGTAGGATCTTCTACCGCCCCTAATTTTTCCGCAAGATATTTTACCAAACGAATGGCTTTCTTTGCGCCAACTTCGCTCTTAACCTTCACAAGGAAAGGCGTAGCTTCGTATGCTTTTTGATCGCCTACAAATTTTTGATGATATACCGTTTCTTTGAGCTCCGCATCGTTAACGTCAAGCGCAAGATACAATTTCAACGTCTTGCCTACGATCGTCATTTTTGCAATAGTTTCGCGCCCCAAATTAAATCTATCCCCTTGCAAACTGACCGTGGAGTTGATTCTCTTATACGAATCGAAAGCGTTTTTGATATCGCTGTAATATACCTTGAGTTTTGCGTCGCTTTGTTTCATCTTTGCAACGAAACTCTTCTTATAGCGGGTAACCAAACCGTTTTCGTCTGCCGTAGCCGCAATTTCGTCCGCAATTTCATCTGCCGCAGATTCGCACGGCGTTGCACAAACAGCCCCGTTCTTCTTACACTCTGCCAACTCTTTTTCAAGCGCATCGATTTTCGCCGACAGCTGCATGTAAATACTTTGATTCTGTTTATAGGCAAAGCGAATCTCTCTTGCCAAATCTTCCATCGTCAAATTTTTTTCAGTTACGTTGTTGTCAGCCATGTCTCCACCTCTTTTTTCATTTTTTACCGCCTGCCGACCGTCAAGAACGGGGGGCAGGTCTCCATAGAATTGGATATTCTAATGGATTTTTCTGTGTTTGTTATAATAATTATAACATATCAAACGCCGTCGGTCAAGGGTTTAGAGAAAAATTTTTAGTCAAAAAGACGCTTTTTCTTCAATTTTTTTTGCGTTTTTTTGTTAAAATCCGAGTTTTGTTCTTTTCTGTTCATTACGGACATGGTATCATGCTTTTTTCTTTTTACACGCCCTTTGTATACATTTAATCAACTCTACGACAGGGATTACGAGCAGCCCCATACCGACCGCTACGGCATATTCAATTAAGCCAACGTGTTCAAACCCAAATGCTTTCGCAAGGAAAGGTATTTCGCATACCGCCGTGGTAAGCAACAGCGAACCGATCGCCGCAATCCAAAGCACAACGTTGTGCCCTTTCATTTTGAATACGCTATCCCGCTGAGAACGCATATTAAAACTGTGGAAAATTTCCGCCATGGAAAGGGTCAAGAACGCCATCGTCGTACCATGTTCCGCTACGTTAGAGCCGGTCGGCGCAAGCAGGTATCTGCCAAGGAAATACGAACCGAGCGTGAGCCCTGCCAAAAGGATACCTTGATAGAGCACGTCTATCCCTAAACCGCCTGCAAATATACCCGATTTTGGATCGCGCGGTTTTCGCTTCATAACGTTCGGCTCTGCCTTTTCCACACCGAGCGCCAACGCAGGGAACGTGTCCGTGATCAAGTTGATCCAAAGCAAGTGTACGGGTTTGAGCAAGGTAAAACCGCACAACGTCGCCACAAAAATACCGATTACTTCGCTCATGTTAGACGCGAGCAGGAATTGAATGGCTTTACGGATATTATCGTAAATACGTCTACCTTCTTCTACCGCCCCGACGATCGTTGCAAAGTTGTCGTCCGTGAGTACCATATCCGCAACGTTTTTCGTTACGTCCGTACCCGTAATACCCAT
>JAZSJN010000126.1:0-7527 GCA_045534315.1 Candidatus Scatosoma sp. | reverse complement strand
CCCGTGGTTCGATCGACCAGATCAAACAGCTTGCTGGTATGCGTGGTCTAATGGTTAACCCGCAGGGTAAAAAGATCGAAGTTCCCGTTAAATCCTGTTTCCGTAATGGTCTGTCCGTTTTGGAATACTTTATTTCGTCGCACGGCGGTCGTAAAGGTTTGACCGACACGGCGTTGAAGACGGCTGACTCCGGTTATTTGACCCGTCGTTTGGTAGACGTATCCCACGAAATTATCGTGCGCGAAGACGATTGCTGTGCAGGCAGAAAGCCTCAAGGCATGCCCGTAAAAGCAATTTTCGACAGCGTCGGTAAGGAAATCGAAAACTTGCGTTCGAGAGTTTTGGGTAGATTTGCGGCAGAAGACGTGATTCATCCCGAAACGGGCGAAGTAATCGTTTCGATGAACCAGTTCATTGACGAAAAAGAAGCAGATGCGATTGCTGCGTCTGGTTTGACGGAAGTTTCTATCCGTAGTATCTTCGGTTGCTCGTCGAAATTCGGCGTGTGTGCGAAGTGTTACGGTAAGAACATGGCAACGACTCTTCCCGTACAGGTTGGCGAAGCGGTTGGTACGATCGCGGCGCAGTCCATCGGTGAACCTGGTACGCAGTTGACCATGCGTACGTTCCACACGGGCGGTATCGCAGCGACGGGGGACATCACGCAAGGTCTTCCTCGTGTCGAAGAATTGTTTGAAGTTCGTAAACCCAAGGGTTGTGCAACGATCTGTGAAGTGGACGGTATCATCAGCATTGACGATTCTGACGGCTCGAAGAATATCAAGGTTTTGGACGAAACCACGAAAGAAGTCAAGAAAGAGTATTCCTTGCCGTTCAATGCGGAAATCAGGGTAAAAGACGGTGAAAAGGTAGCGCCCGGCGTACTGCTTAACGCGGGTAGCGTATATCCTCAGGATATTTTGCGCGTACAGGGTGTTAAGGGCGTTCAGGACTATATTCTTGAACAGGTACAGACGGTTTACCGTTCGCAAGGCGTTGAAATCAACGACAAACACGTTGAAATCATCGTTCGTCAAATGCTTAAAAAAGTTCGCGTGGAAAACGCAGGCGACACCAATTTGTTGCCCGGTGAACTCGTGGACATGGTTACGTTCCAAGACGAAAGCGCGAAAGCAATGGCAAACGGCGGCAGACCCGCGCTTGCAAAACGTGTACTTCTGGGTATCACGAAAGCGGCGCTCGCAACCGATTCCTTCCTGTCTGCGGCATCCTTCCAGGAAACGTCGAGAGTTCTTACCGAAGCGGCGATCCGCACCAAACGCGATTACCTTGTCGGTTTGAAAGAAAACGTTATTATTGGTAAGTTGATCCCTGCTGGTACGGGTACAAAGTCTTACAAGAATATTACCCCCCAATATATCGGCGGTTATAACCCCGTAGTAGAAACGGTGGCGGCAGCTGAACCAGTAGAAGAAACTGAATCCGTATAATCGGTTTATTAAGTAAAAAATACCTTTCGACTAGCTCGGAAGGTATTTTTTCTTGGATATTTATCAAGCGATAAAAACTGATTGACAAAGCCTTTGGATCGGAGTATAATTATTATGTAGGAGTATGGCGTTTTATTAAAAACGCTTGATATTGCGTATGGTTAAGACGGAGCAGAACAAAGGAATAAACGAAAAATTTGACGTTTTTTTGCGCGTTTTTAATCGTTTCGTGTGGTTGATTCCCCCCGTGATCGTCGCGGTGGCGATGCTGATTTGGTTATCGGTGCGGGATTTATATCCATTTTCGCAAAAATCGATTACGTGGGCAGATATGTCCCAACAATATATTCCGTTGTTGAGCAGTTTTAAGGATATTCTCGCGGGAAAAGACGGATTCTTTTTCAGTATCCGCAACGGCGCGGGGATGAATTTTTACGGCGTGTTCTTCTATTATTTGTCCAGTCCGTTTACTTTTTTGGTAACGTTTGTGGATAAGGCGGATATGTGGGGATTTGTCAATATTTTGGTCATGCTGAAAATGTGCGCGATTTCGGCGACAGCGTCCTTTTATCTGTCTAGAAAATATCCAAACGCACCTATTTTAAACATTTTCTTGTCCGTATTGTACGCGTATTCGGGCTACGTGCTGATGTATTATCAAATTGCGGCATGGTTGGACGTAATGTATCTCTTCCCGCTCTTATTGCTTGGGTTGGAAGGACTGAAAGAAGGGAAACGCGCCTTGTTTATCTTCGCGCTTTCCGCGAGTATCATCGTTAATTTTTATCTTGGCTATATGCTCGTCATATTTTTGCTGTTGTACGTGTTCGTCTATTTGATTATGTCCAAAGACAAAAAATTTGCAGGGAATTTTGTGCTTTGCTGCATAATTTCGATGCTGATTTCGGCAATTGCTTGGTTGCCTAGCTTGTTGCAATATTTTTCGTCGGGCAGAAAAACGTCGCTTGTGGAGTCGTTATCCAACGCAAAACCATTCGTGTCCTATCAAACGACTTGGCAAACGGTACTGTCCATGTTGTTTTTGTTTCCGTTTGCATTTTACCGTCGTAAAGAGGGCGATCAGGACGGAAAACTGCGACAGATTTTGTTCTTTGCGATGCTCGTTCCGATGGTATTAGAACCGATTAATATGATGTGGCAAACGGGGAATTATATGTGTTTTCCTACGCGCTACGGGTTTATGCCTCTGTTTTTGTGTATCACGCTTGCCATGGATACGTTGGCTGCGCCGAAACCTTTTAAAGAGAATTCGACGGAAAAAACGCCGACGGGAGAGAACGTCTCCTCCCTTTCGAAAGGGGCAAAAATTCTTGCGTTTTTGAAAAAGGACGGGGGCAGGTACGCGATCAGCGCGGTTTTGGTGCTTGTTTCCGTGCTCTATTGTTGGTTTGCAATCAGCTATACAAAAGAAAACGTGGAAGTAATGGATCAATATTCCTCTTCCCTTTGGGGTAACGATGCGTCGTTCAATGCCTTGATAAGGCTCTATTCACTTGCGGCGCTTGTCGGTGTGGCGTTATTCGTATTTTACCGTTTTGGGTTAGTAAAACGGGGTATGCTTTGGCTGTCCGTCGGGGTGTTGGTGCTTTCCGAACTCTACGTCGCGCCTATGACCTATATGTCCTATCCTGGCAGTGATCGGGGAAATCAAACGGTCGAATATAATAACGTGGTCGAGCTTTCCAACGTGATTGAAGATGATTCGTTCTATCGCGTGAAGATGGAAGAAAAAGATTTTAAACCTTCCATGGTCAGTGCGATTGGTTATAACGCCTTGGGACATTTTACTTCGCTCACCAACGGGGATTATATGTATGCAATGAAACAATTTGGGTATAGTTCCTATTGGATGGAAGTTGGCGGATACGGTGGTACGGCGATAACCGACGCGTTGCTTTCGGCAAAATATATGATTTCCGATAAAGAATACGCGGCGGATATATATCGCGGTGAAAAATATAACGTTTCCAAAACCCCCGTGGCTTTGGATCTTGGGATTATCGCCCGCAGAGATATTATTCAGGCGGCAGACGAAACCGATTACAGCTATCGCGCCAAAACGCAGGAAATTTTGTACGAAGATTTCTTTGGCGAAAACGATTGTATCACCTATTATAATTTGGATTCGGATTGTGTAAGCCGCGGCAGCGTCAAAGTTACGCAGAGAGAGAACGAAACGGATCTCACCGCTGGAACGATTACTTTTAATATAGACGTAAAGGGCACGCAAACGCTGTATTTCAACGTGTTTGCGAAAAATGATAACGCGCTTAATCAACCGATCAATAAAGATTTTGATATCAAATCACCGATCACGTGGAATCAATTCCCGCAGCAAGGTTCTAACGGATTGTTGCGCTTGGGTGAGTTTAAGGATAGACAAGTCCAGGTGAAGATCAACGTACGTACGGCGACAACGGTACAGGATTTCGGTGTGCTTGCCGTGGAAAACAGTAAGGTGGCAGAAGCGGCGAAAAAGGTCAAGACGATTGGTTTGCGGGCGGGTAAAAACAAAATTTACGGCTCGTATACGGCGGAAGGGGGCGAATGTGTCTTTTTGTCTGTGCCTTACGACAGCGGTTTCCGTTTGAAAATCAACGGTAAAAAAGCGGACTATTATAAAGTATACGACGGCTTTATCGGGTTCTATCTGCAAGAAGGAGAAAACCGTATCGAGCTGACCTATCTTTCCCCCGGTTTCCCCGTTGCGGTATTTTTAACGGTTTGCGGAACGGGTTTATGCGCGGCGGCATTCGTGCTTTGGAAACACAAAAAAATACGGGTAGAAATGCCCGCTATTATTGATAAAGTGGTATATTATGGATTGATCGTTGCGGGTGTCGCGGTGATCGCAGTGATATACGTTATGCCCTTATTGTTGGCGGTATAGCAGTAGAAAGGAGAAATACAGATGGAAAACGAAACGAAAAATGAAACGTCGGTGGAGTATTACGAACCGACAGAAATTCTAAAACAAACAAAAAAAGAAATTTTTTCGGAAATTTTCCGTTTTTTGCTGGTTGGCGGCTGTGCGACAGTTTGCGATTATCTTGTGCATGCGCTGGTAGAAAACGTCTTACGTTCCTTGACGGGGTGGACGACGGCGGCGCTTTGGATTGCTACGGCGTCGGGGTTCCTTGTCGGTATGTTAATTAATTGGGTACTGTCGATCGTATTCGTATTCCGTGCCGTACGAAACAGGAAAAAGGCGACTTCGAAAAAATCCTTTTTGATTTTCGTTCTTATATCTTTAATCGGGTTGGTGTTGACGCTTGTAGGCGTATGGTTTTTGAAAATCTACGTGATTCCCGAATTTGCCCTTTTTAAGACGGCAACGTTTTTAGGCGTCACCTGGAACGAGTGGGTAGCAAAGGCGATTATGACCTGCATCGTGCTCGTATGGAACTATATCGGCAGAAAAATTTTTGTTTTTAAATCGTAAAAAGCAAAAAAACAGAGAGTAAAAAACCTTGTCGTTACGATACGTATGGCGGGTTTTTTCTTTTTTTACCAAGATTGTGAAAATTTAGAGAAATTTTTACAAAAGCTATTGCAAATTTGAAAAAGGCGTTGTATAATAACTGCGGATAAGACGAATTTGTCTTATACCCCAACTATACTCACAATATATGTCAAACTCCTTTTTTGATGATGGAAATCGCTGCGGATGACCGCGGCGGTTTCTATTTTTTTCGTCCCAATTTTAAGTAAACGGGGTATTGTAGAGAAGAGAAAACGAGGGGAACCACTCGTGCTTTCCTTTAAAAAGGAAAAACAGAAAAAGATACGGAAAATTCCCGCGAAAGGCTTGACAAAATAAATACAGTCTGTTATAATAAAATTCGTGAGAACACATGGGCGTCACGCGGGCTCGCGTTGCGCCTTTTTTTCTAAGTGCAAAAAGGACGGATGCGCGGCGTGAAAAGCGGTATTGAAAAGGAGAGAAAATGACGGGACGTATTCACTCGTTTGAATCCTTTGGTACGGTGGACGGACCGGGGATCCGATTTGTCGTATTTTTGCAGGGTTGTCCTTTGCGTTGCCAATATTGCCACAATCCCGATACGTGGGCAGCGGGCGGTACGGAATATTCCGTGGAAGAAGTGATTGACCGCGCAATGAAATACAAAAATTATTTCGGGGACAAAGGCGGCGTTACCGCTACGGGTGGCGAACCGCTCGTGCAGATCGATTTCGTGACGGAGCTGTTTGCCAAGTTCAAAAGTAAGGGTATCCATACCTGCGTGGACACGTCGGGGATTATGTTTAACGCTGGCAGCTTAGCGAGCATTGAAAAACATGAAAAGTTGTTGGAAGTTGCCGATTTGTTTCTGCTCGATATTAAGCATATAGACGATAATGCTTGTCGTAAGTTGACGGGGCAGAGTAATAAAAATACGTTAGATTTTGCGCGGTTTTTAAGTGATCACGGTAAAAAGATTTGGATACGACAGGTACTTGTGCCCGGTATCACGGACGGCGACGAGAGCTTACAGCGCACACGGGCGTTTATCGATACGCTCAAAACGGTGGAGAAGGTGGAAGTATTGCCCTACCATACCATGGGAGAAGTGAAATACGAAAAGCTGGGTATTGAATATCCGCTCAAAGGTGTAGAAACGCCGACGAAAGAACGGGTGCTCAATGCAAAACGTATCTTAAACGAAGGTAGATAAATGAACGAAAAGGACTACAAAGAACATTTAAAAGGGCTTTGCTGCGTGGAAGTTAGCGGGGAATCCTGCGCGAATTGCTTAACGCTGATGCCGATTTTGCAAGAGCTTTGCGCTGCGCGCGGCGATATCCGTCTTGTGCACGTGGAGGCGGATTATACGACGTTGCCCTTGATGGAAGAGTGGGAAGTGGAAAAAGTGCCCACGATTCTGCTTGTGGAAGACGGCGAGATTTTTGCGCGTTGTCACGGCTTTCAACCCGAAGAAATTTTGGAAATTTGGTTGGATGCAAAAATTGAAGAGCGGAAAGCGGCAAAAAAATAAAAAATGGCAAATGACGTCCAACGCTATTTCAAATGTAGTTTGAAACAGGCAAGCGGCGTTGATAAATAATAAATAACAAGACAAAAATATATTTTTTAATAGGAGTTACTGATATGATGCAATACAAAGGTTGGGAAGGATTTGTTCCCGGTAAATGGTGCAACGACGAAGTAGACGTGCGCGATTTCATTCAGCACAACTACACGCCTTATGAAGGGGATTCGGCGTTCCTTGCTCCCGCAACGGAAGCGACGAAAAAGCTTTGGGCAATCGTTTGTGATTTGACCAAGAAAGAACTTGCGGCAGGCGGCGTTTTGGACGCAGATACGAAGGTTGTTTCCACGCTTACGTCCCACGGCGCAGGCTATTTGGATAAGGACCTTGAAAAAATCGTAGGCGTGCAGACGGATGAACCTTTCAAACGCGCGTTGCAGCCTTTCGGTGGTCTTCGTATTTCCGAAAGCGCTTTGCAGCTTTACGGTTTTGAACTTGATCCGTCCATCAAAGAAATTTTCACGAAATATCGCAAGACTCACAACGAAGGTGTGTTCGATGCATATACGCCGGAAATGAGAGCGGCTCGTTCCGCACACATCTTGACCGGTCTTCCCGACGGTTATGGTAGAGGCCGTATCGTAGGCGACTACCGTCGTGTAGCCCTTTACGGTGTAGATTATCTTATCCAGAAGAAGGAAGAAGATAAGCTTGCTATGGGCGGTACGATGACTCCTGATAAGGTTCGTGATCGCGAAGAAGTTTCCGAACAGATCAAAGCGCTCAAAGGTCTTAAAGAAATGGCGGCTAAATATGGTTGCGATATTTCCAAGCCCGCAACGACGGCGCAGGAAGCAATTCAGGCGTTGTACTTTGGTTACCTTGGTGCAGTTAAAGATCAAAACGGTGCGGCAATGTCCATCGGTAGAAACAGCACGTTCCTCGATATTTATATCGAACGTGACCTTAAAAACGGCGTAATTACCGAAGAACAGGTACAGTTATTTAATGATCTGTTTGTCAGGAAGTGTGGCATTGTGAAGTTTATGAGAACGAAAGAATAT
>JAZSJN010000128.1:0-6010 GCA_045534315.1 Candidatus Scatosoma sp. | reverse complement strand
CGAAAATATTATAAATACAGTCGTTGACTTGGGGTATGGCGCGAGCATATACAACGAAAGTGTGTTATTAGAAAAAAAGCCGCAACCCGATCAATTAAAACGGCGGTTTTTGTTGTCGATCGTTTTTTTAATTCCGCTGATGTATTTTTCTATGGGCGGCATGATCAATCTGCCGCAACCAAATCTCAAAATTAGCGCAATCATTCAGGCGATTTTGGCGTTAATCGTCATCATTATTGATTTTAAATTTTATACGAGCGGAATAAAAGCGCTAGTCAAACGCGTGCCGAATATGGATACGCTCGTTGCGATGGGTTCGGGTATATCTTATCTATATAGCGTAGGCTACACAGTCTTGCTGTTCATAGGGAAAATACACGGACACGTGCATTTTTTCTACGAGTCGGCGGCAATGATTTTGGCGCTCGTTACCCTTGGAAAATGGTTGGAGGAAAAATCGAAACGCAAAACGGGGGACGAGATTGAAAAACTGATTAAATTGATGCCGAATACCGTTACGGTAGAGCGTAACGGCTCGGAAGAAAAAATTCCTTTTTCTGAGATAACAGCGGGGGACGTATTGCTTGTAAAGCAAGGCGAATACATTCCCGTAGACGGTAAAATTATTGAAGGACACGGTTTTGTCGATCGGGCGGCGATCACGGGCGAAAGTATGCCGATCGAAGTTTCCGAAGGGGACGGAGTGACGGGCGCGGACATTGTAAAAAGCGGGTATATTAAGGTTTTGGCGCAAAAGGTCGGCGCGGACACCACCCTTTCGCAAATTGTGAAAATGGTAAAGGAAGCGGGCGCAAGCAAAGCGCCTTTACAAAAGATCGCCGATAAAATCGCGGCGGTATTCGTACCTGCGGTTACTTTAATTGCGCTTGCAACCTTTTTGATTTGGTTTTTTATCGCCGATCACAACGTGGCAAAAGCGGCAAATTACGCTATCTGCGTGTTAGTAATTTCTTGTCCATGTTCATTGGGTTTGGCAACGCCCGTGGCGGTGATGGCGGCGACGGGACGCGGTATGTCGCTCGGTATTTTATACAAGGACGCCGAAGCTCTACAAAAGGCGAAAAATATCAACTGCGTATTGCTCGATAAAACGGCAACGCTGACGGTGGGACAACCGACCGTAACCGATTTTGAATGTTTTTCGGACGAAAAAGCCTTTATTTTAGGGATTTCTGCGGCGATTGAGAGCCATTCTAACCACCCGATCGCGGAGTGCGTGCAAGCTTACTCGTCCGCGCAAATTAGCGATAATAACGTTATCATTGAAGACTATTCCTACGAAACGGGCAAGGGCGCAAAGGGAATTTATCGGGGCAACACCTATTATCTTGGCAACCGTCGTTTATTAAACGGCGTAGAAGAAAAGAAAAGTTACGCCATTGAAAAGGAGTATTCCAAACAAGGAAAAACGGCGGTATTTTTATCGGACGGCTCAAAAATTCTTGCGGTGTTTGCGGTTGCAGACACGTTAAAACCCGAAAGCTCGGCTGCCGTGGCGCAATTAAAGGATAAAAATATTCGTGTGGGAATGGTTACGGGCGACAACGAAAACGTAGCGAAAGCAATCGCGCAAGACGTAAACATTGACGATTATTATGCCGAGGCTTTGCCCGAAGATAAGGTAAAGGCGGTACAGCGCATTCGCGCCGTAGGCGGTTTTGTCGCGATGGTTGGCGACGGTATCAACGATAGTCCCGCATTAAAGGCAGCGGACGTTGGGATTGCTATGGGCAACGGAACGGATATAGCTATGGACGCGGCAGACGTTGTACTTTCCCGCGGGGATCTGCGCCTTGTCAATACCGCGATCGAACTCAGCCAAAAAACGGTACGTAATATCAAGCAAAACCTATTTTGGGCGTTCTTTTATAACTGTATTGCAATTCCGCTTGCGGCAGGTGTATTTGCGTTTGCAAACATCTCGTTAAAACCGTGGATGGGCGCGGTAGCAATGTGCATGAGTTCGCTGTTCGTGGTTACAAACGCGCTGCGTTTGATGCAATTTGGTAAAAAGAAAGAAAACGTTGAAAAGGAGAATGATATGAAAAAGACTATAAAAATCGAAGGAATGATGTGTCAGCATTGCGTAGCGCACGTAACGAAGGCGTTGCAGGGTGTAAACGGCGTAACGGCTGTGGACGTAAACTTAAAAAAGAAAACGGCAGTTGTGGAGCTTAGTGAAACGGTCGCGGACGAAATTTTGACGGCGGCGATTGTGGACGCGGGGTATGAAGTAAAGAAAATTTCGTGATTTATGACAAAATAAACGTCAAAAGGACAAAATAAAGCAGAAAGTACACATGCGCATACGTTAAAATATTTTTAACGAAACCGTAGGGGGTATTTTATGCAACAAATGTTACTATTAGACAAACGCACACAAAGCCTTATTGAAGATTACGTTCCGCAAGGGGAAATTTTAGAAGGCGTTGTGTGCTTTTTTTCGGTGTTTGCCGATTATACAAGGGTAAAAATTTTAACTGCGCTTGCCATTAGCGAGCTTTGCGTTACCGACCTTTCTCGCATTTTGGAAATTAACCAAACGACGGTATCTCATCAGCTCCGTTTTTTAAAAAGCGCAGGGATTGTAAAGAGTGTGCGACAGGGAAAAATCGTCTTTTATAGCCTTACAAACGACGCAATCAACGACGTGATTTTAAAAGGGATAGAGTTTTTAGGTTGTTAAGATGAGAATTTTCGTATAATTCCTTGCAAAATCTTTGATTTTGGTATATAATAAAACATATGGGCGAATTGAAAGAAAAACTCAATCTTTTACCCGAAAGTCCGGGCGTATATATTATGTTGGACAAGGACGGTATCGTGATTTACGTGGGAAAGGCGCGCGTGTTGAAAAATCGCGTGCGTCAATATTTCCATTCGTCCCAAAAGAGCGAAAAAGTGGCGGCGATGGTGGAAAATATTGCCGATTTTTATTATATTATCACGCAGACGGAAATCGACGCGCTCGCCCTTGAAAACAACCTTATTAAAAAGTATAAACCAAAGTACAATATTCTTTTAAAAGACGACAAAACGTATCCGTATATCCACGTGCACACAAAGGAAGAGTTTCCCCGCGTGTCCATTACGCGAAAACTAAAAAAGGGCGGCAAATATTTCGGTCCTTTTATGGGCGGTGTGCGTTGTGGGGACCTTTTGGAAATAATCGGCTCGGTTTATAACGTCCGCACCTGTTCGGTAGCGATCGGCGCAAAGCCCAAAAAACCCTGCCTTGCCTATCATTTAGGTCGTTGTCTTGCCCCGTGCGCGCATTTGTGCACTCGTGAAGAATATGCGGATAGAGTTAAGGAAACGCTTGCTTTTTTAGATGGGAATTACGAAAAAGCGGAAGAGATTTTACAGCAGAAAATGCTTACGTTTGCGGAAAACGAAGAGTTTGAGCTTGCCATGGAATACCGCGAAAAGCTGCAAATGCTTTCCAAATTAAAATTAAAGCGTATCACGTCCTTAAATCGTGCGTTAAACGCCGACGTGATTGCGTTAAAGACGAACTTTATCTATTCGGCGGTCAACGTTTTGGTAACGCGTAGCGGTATTATGCAGGGCGGTAGCAATTTTGCTTTGGAAGACGGTTCGTTTGCGGAATCGGACGCGCTCACGGCGTTTTTGATACAGTATTATTCCAATCACGAATTGCCCGATCAGATTATCGTGCAGGATTTTTGCGAAAAAACGTTGTTGGAAGAATATTTCCACTCCCATTTTAACAAAAAAGTAGAAATTATTTTCCCGAAACTCGGGGTTAAAAAGCAGCTTTTGGATATGGCGGAAAAGAACGCAGCCGATTATTTGTCCAAAGCCGTGGATAAGATCAAGCACAAAAACGATATGACAAAGAACGCCTGCGCGCGGTTGCAGGATATTCTCGATTTGAAAAAATATCCAAAGCGTATGGAATGTTACGATATTTCCAACATCAGCGGTGTGGACAAGGTTGGCTCTATGGTCGTCTTTATCGACGGCGAAGCGGACAAGAGCAGTTATCGTCGTTTTAAAATCAAGACGGTGGAAGGGGCAAACGATTATGCGTCCCATCAAGAAATGATGCGCCGCCGTCTTGCAAAACTCGGCACGGACGAAGAAGAACGCTTTCCAAAGCCCGATTTGATCATTATCGACGGCGGTAAAGGGCAGCTTTCCGCCGTAAAAGAAGTTTTTGACGAGTTCGGGATCACGGATATTGAATTGATTTCCCTTGCGGAACGTGAAGAAGAAGTTTTCACGCTGTTTTCCGAAGAAAGCGTACGAATTGATCGCCGCGATCACGCTTTAAAAATGTTACAGCGTATTCGTGACGAGGCGCACCGTTTTGCGATTACCTATTTCCGTAGTTTGCATTCCAAGCGCAATTTATCGTCTGTTTTGGAAGAAATCGACGGTGTGGGCAAGAAAAAACGTATGGCTTTGCTTGAAAAATTCGGCACGATCGATAAGATTATTTCCGCGGACGTAGCCGATCTTTGCCAGGTGGACGGTATCGGGGAAGAGCTTGCCAAAAAAATTTATACCTACTTTAAGGAAGAACTTTAAATGCAAAAGATAAATTATCCGTTGATCGTGTCCGATTTTGACGGAACGCTCGTAAAAAAGGACGGAACGATCAGCGAAAAAAACAAGAAAGCCATTGAAAAATACGTGGCTGCAGGAGGGAATTTCGCTATATCCACGGGGCGTATGCCCGCAGGGATATTAAATCGAGCAAAAGAGCTGGGATTAAAAGGCATGCTTTGTTGCTGTCAAGGCGCGATCGTTTTGGATATTGAGAGCGGAAATGTTATATCGGAAGGCAGAATATCCCATGAAACAACGGTAAAAGCATGCGAAAAAATGGAAGAGCTTGGGTTGCATATCCACGTCTATGATCTGTGGGAATATTACGTGAATATGGACGATCATCACCTTGCGTATTACGAAAATGCAGTAAAAGTAAAGGCGCAACGTGTTTTAGACAAGCCGATTTCGCAATTTGTTAAAGAAACGGGGCTTTGTTCGTATAAAATTTTAGGCATGGTAGAACCGATAGATAACGCAAGCGTAACGGCGGCGTTGTCAAAATATCAATTCGACGGTTGCGAAATCACAAAAAGCGCGGCAAACTTGGTAGAAATCGTCAATACGAAATATTCCAAAGGCACGGCGGTAGAAACGTTGGCAAAACACTACGGCGTTCCCATTGAAAAAACGATAGGAATTGGCGATCAATCCAACGATTTACCCATGATCCGTACGGCAGGGCTTGGCGTTGCCGTAAAAAATGCCGACGACGGATTGAAAGCGGAAGCGGATTATATCTGCGATTTAACCCACGAAGAAGACGCGGTGGCGTTTGTTATCGAAAACTTTGGTTTTGCAAAAGAATAAGGAAATTTTATGTTGGAAATTTTAGCGCCCGCGGGCACGTTAGAGTGCGCAAACGCGGCAATCGACAACGGCGCAAACGCCATATATTTAGGGCTTTCCGCCTTTTCCGCCCGTCAAGGCGCAGGAAACTTTGACGAGCCGTCTTTTCGCGCAATCGTGCAAAAGGCGCATTTTTGCGGTGCTAAAATTTACGTTGCCATGAACACCGTCGTAAAGGACGGGGAATTGGAGGCCTTTTTCCGTTCCTTACTTTTTGCATGGAACGAAGGGGCAGACGCGATTATTATGCAGGATATTTTCTTGGGGAGGCTCGTGCACGAACGTTACCCTAAAATCGTCTTGCATTTGAGTACGCAGGCGGGCGTATGTACCTTAGACGGCGCGCGTCTTGCCAAGAAATACGGCTTTTCTCGCGTAATTTTGGCGCGTGAAACACCAATAGACGAAATACAAAAAATTGCCGCCGAGATCGAAACAGAGGTCTTTGTACAAGGGGCGCTTTGTACTTGTTTTTCGGGACAATGCTATTTTTCCTCCTTTGCGGGCGGGAACAGCGGCAACCGTGGAAGATGTAAACAGCCTTGCAGAAAACGCTATATTTTAG
>JAZSJN010000166.1:0-14358 GCA_045534315.1 Candidatus Scatosoma sp. | reverse complement strand
ACCGACTTTCCCGTTTAAGCGCATTTCTCGATCCGTGGGAAAATCCGCGCGGGGAAGGGTATCAACTAATACAGTCGTTGTATGCGCTCGGTAACGGCGGGTGGTTTGGGACGGGGCTGTTCAATTCCCGTCAAAAATACCGGTTTTTGCCTTTTGCAGAGAGCGATTTTATCCTGTCGATTATCGGCGAAGAGTTTGGCTTTTTTGGGATCACCTTGCTGTTTATCGTATGCGGACTTTTGATTTGGCGGGGGATATGCGCCGCGCGCAGAGCGCCCGATTTTTTCTCGTTTTTGCTTGCGGCGGGGATCACGCTCGTTTACGGAATACAGACCGTCATCAATGCGCTTGTTGTCAGCGGCAGTATTCCGCCGACGGGATTACCGTTGCCGCTGATTAGTTCGGGAAATACTTCGCTGATTATCACCATGTCGTCTATGGGGATATTATATGCGATCTCGAAAAAAAATACGAAAGATAAACTGACGATAGAGCGTGGCAAACGCACACAAGATAGGAGATTTTTCATAAGATAAAGCAAAGGAAAAGGAGCTTTATCGTATGGATAAATATATTATAAACGGCGGAGAAAAACTCTGCGGTACCATTGAAATACAATCGGCAAAAAATACGGTATTGCCGCTTTTGGCGGCGTCTATTCTCACGGATGAACCCGTGAAAATACGTGGCGTTCCAGCGATAAACGACGTGGAGAGCATGTTACATATATTAATTGAAGTTGGCTGCAAAATTCAAAGAAAAAAGGATTATACGCTGATTGACAGTTCTAACGCAGTATCCCACGAGATTCCTACGCGGCTCACCAAAGAGCTGCGTTCTTCCGTTTTTATGCTCGGGCCGTTGCTTTCGCGTTTTCACCGAGCAAAAATATCCTATCCGGGCGGCTGTGACATTGGTTTGCGTCCTATTGATCTGCATTTGTCGGGCTTAAAACGCTTGGGCGTAGAAATTGTAGAACGGGACGGCTATATACATTGTGAAGCAAAAAAATTGGTCGGGGCGGAGATATTGCTCGATTTTCCCAGCGTGGGAGCGACGGAAAATATCATGCTTGCCGCCGTGAAAGCGGAAGGAATTACCGTGATCCGAAACGCGGCGAAAGAGCCGGAAATTGTCGATCTGCAACGTTTTTTAAACGCTATGGGTGCAAAAGTGTACGGCGCGGGTGGCGGAACGATTGCGATTGAGGGGGTAAAACGCCTGCATGGCGTCGATTTTGTGCCGATTGGAGACCGTATAGAGGCGGGCACGTACCTGATTGCCGCGGCGGCTTGCGGGGGAGAAATTGAAACGCGGGGGGTTCCGTCGGAAAATATTGCGGCACTTTTACATAAATTGCGTGAAAACGGTTGCAAAATCTATACGAAAAATGATAAAATAATATTGACGAGCGACGGAAGACTCCGTTCCGTGAATATTGTAGAGACGATGCCCTTTCCCGGGTTTCCCACCGATTTGCAGGCGCAATATACCGCGCTTTGCACCACGGCACGCGGTTCAACGCTTGTGGTCGAAAATCTTTTCGAAACGCGGTATCGTTATGCAGCCGAGCTCAAACGCATGGGCGCGGATATTACCATTCGCGGTAGAACAGCTTGCGTTCGCGGGGTGGAAAAGCTGCATGGGGCTTGTGTAACCGCAGGGGATCTTCGCGGCGGTGCGGCGCTTGTTTTGGCGGCGCTTAAAGCGGAAGGACAGAGTACGGTGGTAGAACTTTCGTATATCGATAGGGGCTATGCGGATTTTGAAGGAAAACTGAAAAAGTTGGGCGCAAAGATACGCCGAGTACGGATATAGTCAAAATATCCGCAAAGCCGATAAAAATTCAAAAAAAAGGCAAACTACAAAAGAGGAAAAAATATGCGTAAAAAGTGGTTGATAATTCTATTAACGGTAGCGTTGTTCTTAGGGGCGACGGTACTTGGTGTTAGCGCGACTTTCCGTGTTAATGCAGTTACGCTTCATTCTTCCGAAATTTCTCAGTCAGCTAAAACGGAGGCGGAAGACCTTTTAAAGCGCTTAGAAGACGTCTACGTAAACGAAAGTATTTTCGATGTAAAACGTTCGGATGCGGATGCCGTATTGTCGGAATTTCCCTATTTCCGTATTACTTCTTTCAAACGTTCCTATCCCAATCGTGTGGTTATCGAAATCGTCGAAGGTGAAGAAGTGTATGCGATGGAAGGCGCAAACGAGCAGGGAGAGTATTATATTTTAAACGGCGAAGGTACGGTGCTTGGTGTGCGTGCGGATTCCAATAACCGTTTGGACGGCGCGCGAAACGTTTTACTGAAAGGATATACGTGCGTTGGAGAAAAAGGGAAAAAATTGACGGGCGACGTTGCCTTTGCGGCTACGTTGACCGTTTGTGCAGAGATTTCGCAAAAACTGAATGGAATCCGCGGTAACGTACAATACGTAGAAGTTGTTGCTCGTACGGATACGGAAGACGGGATCGTGCTGAGATTGAAAATGCAAGAAGGGGTTTCAATTTACGTATACGCAGCGGAAACCAATGCGCAGGAAAAAGCGGCAAAGGCCATCGAGAAATATCTCACGTTGTCAGTCAACGAACTACTCAGTGGTAATTTGATGGTATATCAAAACAGCGGCGGTGAAGTGGTGGCTGTGTACCGCCCCGACGGCGGTTTGCCCATTTAAAATACAAATTCATTCAAAATAAGAAAAACACGCAAAAAATGCGTGTTTTTTTGTGGCTTTTTTTCATCAGTTTATTGACATTTTGCGATAAATAATATATAATGTGTATAATAACATAAAAATTTATGTGTTTTTGTAAGGAGCGGAGAACCATGCGAAACCAAAGCGTTGCGATATTGGATATTAGATCGAACGAAGTGTTCTTTTCGCTCGGCGCGAAAGGGGTAAACGGAACTTTCGTGATATCAAACAGCCATGCGGAAAAATACGAAGGTTTTTCTAATGGGGCGTTTTTAGACGAGAAATCTTTGCGAAAGGCGGTAAGTGATTCGGTGAATTCCGTGCGTCAAAATTACGGCGGAACGATAAAGACCGTGTACGTTGGGGTGCCGTCTGCATTTATTTCCGTATTGACGAAAGGCCATACCGTTTCGTTTTCATCAAAGCGAAAGGTTTCGTCTGCGGACGTGGATTATCTGTACGAGAGCGGTTGGAACGAATTGGCAGTCGGCGGACGTTGCATTCGGCGTTCGAGTATGTATTATTCCCTTGGGGATAATCGCAAATATTTTTCGGCGGAAGATTTGTATGGGGCGGCGACGACTTCTTTACAAGGCGGGCTTTGTTACTATTGTATATCCGAGCAATTTTACCAAATGCTTACGGCGATTTTAAAGGAACTCGGCATAGAAGAAATGAAGTTTATTCCTTCGACGTTGGCGCAATCGTTGTATTTAATGCCTGATAAAAAACGCAAAGGATATGCGTTTTTATTAGACGTGGGCTTTTTAACCAGTTCAATCAGCGTTATCTACGGCAGCGGGATTGTACACGAAGAAACGTTTGATTTTGGCGTAGGTACAGTACTTGTGGAGCTGATGGACGAGCTTGGCGTCGATCTTGCAACGGCAGAAGAGATTTTATCCACGTCAAATATTTCAGGTGGGATCGTGCCGAATAATTTGCTTTGGACAAGCGAGTTTGGCGATCGACAATTTCCCGTGCGCTTAATCAACGACGTGATTAAAAGTAGTTTGGACACGCTTTGTGAACAAGTCGATTCTTTTTTTCAGATTCGATATAAAGACAAAAAAACGTCGGGTTTTTTAATCAATCCGATCAGTTTAACAGGAGAAGGTATCAGTGCGATAAAAGGGAGCAAGGAGCATATTTCTAAACGGATTAGCCGTTTGACCGAAGTGGTCGTGCCCGATCTGCCCTATTTTGATAAACCTGCCTTTTCTTCGCGGATCGCACTTTTGAATATGGCGATTGTAGACGGGGAAAAACGCAGCGTATGGAAAAAAATCTTTAACATTTTTGGAGGCAAAAAGAAATGATGGATCATTATGAAAACGGTTATAATAATTACAGCGGGTACGGATATTCCGAACAACCGTCGCAGCCTGTTGGCGAAATGGGAGCAAATAATCTTTCCGGCGTTGCAAAGATCAAAGTAATCGGCGTTGGCGGCGCGGGGAATAACGCAGTGGACAGGCTGATCGAATCGGGCTTGACCAGCGCGGAATATATCGTCGTTAATACGGATAATCAGGCGCTTGCGCGTTCAAAAGCGACCAAGCGTATTCAAATCGGCGCGAAGCTGACCAAAGGGCTTGGCGCAGGCGCAGATCCTTCGGTTGGTAAGGCTGCTGCGGAAGAGAGTAAGGAAATCTTGCAAGAAGCGTTAAAGGATACAGACCTGCTCTTTATTACCGCGGGTATGGGCGGTGGTACGGGTACAGGTGCTGCGCCCATGATTGCAAAACTTGCGAAAGGTATGAAGATCCTTACCGTTGCGGTGGTTACGTTGCCTTTCACGTTTGAAGCAAAACGCAGAATGGATAACGCCATCGTCGGGATTGAAGAATTGAAAAAATCGGTAGACTCCATCATCACGATTCCCAACGATAAAATTCGTCAGGTTGTTCCGAAGAATACCTCTTTCTCCGAAGCGTTAAAGGTTGCGGATGAAGTTCTTCGTCAAGGTATCCGCGGTATTGCGGAATTAATCGTCAAACCCTCGCTTATCAATCTTGACTTTGCGGATGTAAAAACGACGTTGAAAGGGCGTGGGCTTGCGCATATGGGTATCGGTGTTGCAAAAGGGGAAAAGAGAATTTTCGACGCGGTACGTTGTGCGGTCGGCAGTCCTTTGCTGAACACGACGATTGAGGGGGCGAGCTCGGTCATTCTTAACGTAATCGGCGGCAAGGATTTGTCCTTAGACGAAGTCGTTACGGCGGCAGATCTTGTAAAGGGTGTAATCGACTATTCCGCAAACGTGATTTTCGGGGCTTGTATTGATGAAAATATGTCCGACGAAGTCGAAGTCGTCATTATCGCTACGGGCTTTAACGGAGCGCAAAACGGTACAGGTTTTGATACCGCAAACGAAACTTTACGTCAGGCGACGTTGCTTTCACAAAAACTTGAAAATGCCCAGGAAACGGGCAACGCTCCGCTGTTTGGTCAGCAATCGGCGTATGGCGAACAAGTTTACGGATATTCGCAACAGCCCGTACAACAGCCGTATGCACAACCGATGCAACCGATTCAGTATGGGCAAACGCCGTATGCACAACCGTATTCGCAGCAACAGCCCGCGCAACCCTATGCACAGCCTATGCAACCGATGGGCGAATCGGCAAAAACTGTCTTTGAACCGGACGATCCTATTCCCGAGGCAACGGAAGAAGAGGATGATGAAAAGGTTGATCGTAAACACAGACCCCGTTTTGTAGATTTCTTTATGAAAAAGAAGAAAAATGATTAATCACCAGATAAAAAACTCTCCAGAAATCTTTGATTTTTGGAGAGTTTTTTTATTTCGAAAATCGGTTGCGTAGAGTGCTTAAACGGGGAAAGAGCACCCGCAAATAGTGCGGATGCTCTTTCGAGGAAGAATAAATCAGATATGAGGATAATCACTATTAAAAAAATTTATCTATCGAAAAAACGTATAAAACTCAATCGTTTAATCGATATTTTCAATTATTATAACATTTTTAACCAAGATAAGCAAGTGAATTAGAGCTAATAAAAACAAAACATATATAAGAATTTGTTATATTATGCATAAAATTGCATTATAGAAAATAAAATGTTTACATGCGGTTAAAAGGTTTAAAAACGATTAAAAAAGTATATTTTATCGGTATTGGCGGTATCAGTATGAGTGCGCTGGCACGTTTGTTATTTCATTGTGGATATGAAGTTACGGGGAGTGACGCAACGCATAGTGAACAGACGGAAAAATTGACAGCGCAAGGGATAAAAGTGTACATTGGCATAGATGAAAAACGTTCGGATTTATCCCATGCGGACGCTGTGGTATTTACGGACGCGATTTCCTTAGAAAATGCGGAGTTTCAACGTGCGATTGCATTAAAGAAACAAGTGTTTTCTCGCGCGGAATTTTTAGGATTGCTTTGCAAAGAATTTTCAAACGTTATTGCGGTTGCGGGAAGTCATGGAAAGACGACTTGTACGTCGATGTGCGCGCATATTTTAAAGGGCTTGGGAGTACCTTTTACCGCGCATATTGGGGGGGAAGACGTTGTATTCGGAAATTTTTATACGGACGGAAACGAATATTTTGTTACTGAAGCATGCGAGTATAAAAAAAATTTATTAAAGATTGCGGCAAGCCGAGCGATTTTGCTTAATATCGACAAGGATCACATGGAATGTTACGACGGCGAAACAGATCTGATAAAATGCTTTCGTCAATATTGTTTGCAAGCGGAAACGGCGTTTGTTTGTGCAGATGATGAAAAATGTTTGGCTTTGGGGGATTTTCCGTCTTTTGGCATAAAAAATAGCGTTGCGGATTACCGCGCGACGCAGTTACGAGCAAATGGAGAACGATATTCTTTCACGGTTGAAGAATATGGAAAAGCAATATGTCGGATAAAATTGGGGGCAATCGGACGGTGTAACGTATATAACGCGTTGGCGGCGTTTGCTGCGATGCGTTCGTTTGGGTTTGATGAAAAGCAAATCGTATCGGGATTAGAAACTTTTACGGCGATAAAACGTCGTTTTGAGAAGATAGGTTCTTATTGCGGAGCAAGTTTTATTTGTGATTATGCGCATCACCCGCGGGAAATATCTGCGACGCTACGTACGGCGCAAGGCGTGTGCCGTGGTCAGTTGTACGTCGTGTTTCAACCGCATACGTATTCGCGTACGAAATTGCTAATGGCAGAGTTCCTTGCCGTTCTTCGACCAATCAAAAATTTAATGATCTATAAAACGTATGCGGCAAGGGAAAGCTATGATGAATCGGGAAGTGCGGCAACGCTTGCGCAGGCGCTTGGAAACAGTTTGTATGCTGAGAACGTTTACGTCTTAAAACTGTGGCTGAAAAAAACGGTAAAAGAAGGAGACGTGGTATTGTTTTTGGGTGCGGGCGATATTTATTACGCAGCGCAGTATTTATTAAAAGAACTCCAATAGGAGTTAATTAAAAAAAAGTAAAACAGGCAAAAGGGGAGAAAAGTAGAAAAAACTCCGCTTAATGCCTGTTTTTTTGCGTTGAAACTATTGAAAAAAAATAAAATCTGTGTTATAATAAATTGGTATATAGTTAGGAGGTGATTCCTTTGGCAAAGCAAGAAAGAAAAGAAAACAAAACAAAGAATAAAAAGGAATCGAAACTCGTCAACAAAGAGAGTTTTTGCGCGACAATCGCGTTATTTTCGATATTACTGCTGTTAATCTTATGTACGCGAACGGTGATTTTCGGCTCGTTTGGTTTTACCATGCACGCTTTTATGACCGGCGCGTTTGGGTATTTTGCTTACCCGTTGACGTTAGGATTATTGTACCTTTCTGCGTTTGGCTTATTTGGGAAACGGCTCGTAAAAAACAGAAAGCTCTTTCTTTGTGTTGCGTTGTCGATCGTTTTTGTGTCGCTCGTTGTGCATACGGTACTTACGTATTCGTGGTTTGAAAAGGAAAATTATATTGCCGCGTGTTTTAACGCAGGGGAAAATTTCCCTAAAACGACAGTTTGCGGTGTAGTTGGCGGAATGTTGGTGTATGCGGTTGCGTCGCTCACGACCAAAGTCGGCGCATTGATCGTATACGGCATTATCGTGGCATTTTTCCTTTATATTTGCATTACGCTTGTGAAGACGAGCGCAAAGCAAAAGTCGAAGACTGCTGAGAAAACGGAAGTTTCGTCGGAAAATGCGGAAATTCCTTTATATCAACAGCCGACACAGCAAGGCGAGCGTCCGCAGACGCTAGTTTCGGAACAAATTCCTTTGACACAGGACGAAAATAGCGAACGTATTCCCATGCCTGGTTATCATTCGCCTGATCAAGAGCAGTTGTCTTCACAGGAAAACGTACAGGACGAGATTGCAGGGGGATATATGCCCACGGTAGCGCAGCGACCTGGATTTACTTTGCGGGAAGACGAAAATAAAACGTTCAATAACAATCGTTCCTTCTCTCCGTTCGGTATGCCCGACGCACAAGAAAGCGCAAGCGAACCGATCGATCCGAGTTATATGAACAGTCGTGAGTTTTTATTCGGAGGAACACCTGCTGAAAATTATAAGCGAAACTTGATTTTTGATCCTACGGCAAAGGTGAATAACCGTCCCAACGTTTCGCCGAATCCTCCGACGATCCAAGACGGATATATGCCTTCGTATATGAATGCTTATCAAAGCTCCGTAAACGAGAACGTGCAACCAGCGCGACCTGTAAAGATCGTTGACGATCGTTCGCAAAACGATTATAATAACCGTTTCGGCGGGTATAATGAACAAACGACAACGCCGTCGTCAATGGAACAAGCACCTTGGCAAAGCGAAAACACGTTTGCGCAAGATCCGACGCCGACTGTGCCTCTTTCCAACGAAACGGACCGTCGCGACGTTTATGAGGATTTCGGAGCCTCGGGATGGCGTTCTGTGGAAGAAAACGATAGGATGAACAATACGCAAGACGTGGATGAACCGCGCGTGCAAGAACTTGACCGCGGTAGAGACGACGGTTATAGACGCCACGATTATATGGATTTGTTTTCTACGGACAATCCCAACGTGTTTGGCGGCGAAGAAGAAACGTTGTTGGACAGAGCCGTAGAAGAAGGCAGAGTGGATCGCGATATCAACGATCGTTCGTTTGGTCGTGAAAATGCTTTTTCGGACGAGAGCCGCAATGCTCCTTTAAACGCTTACGACGAAATGCCTCGCGATCGGGACGGATTAAATCTGTTAGATGATGACAATCCCTACGAACTTCGTTCTGATTACGAAGTTTCTCGCGGGGAAGATCGTGGCTTTGACGCAGGTTTTGATGAAACTACTCCATTGCGCGGTAGAGGATATGACGAAGATGTTACGGAAAATTCCCGTACTGCAAATACGTCGTCGCCGTTGAGATCTCCGATGGATGAGCTTACCGAAATCACGCCGCCCGATCCTGAGCCCGCAATAATGCCAAAGGTAACGGAAATTGTGCCTACTGCGCCGCCGAAACCGCGCGTTATTCGTCCTTACGTGCGCGTACCGTTGGACGATTTTGACTGCCGCGACGTTCAGCCTACGTCCAACGACGAAGAAGTGGAAGAAACCAAACAAAATATTATTACGACGTTGTCCGAATTCCGCGTGAACGGCGCAGAGATTGCGTCCGTGACGTTTGGTCCTACGGTTACGCGTTATAACGTAGCGATCCCGCGCAGTATATCCCCAAAAAAGGTCGTGGCGCTCGATCAGTCGATTGCAATCAGCTTGCATTCTAGCGGTGTAAACGTGTATCCGAATTATGAAGACGGCGTAGTCAGTATCGAAGTTCCCAATAAGGAAAGACAGTTCGTACAGCTTGGTTGTATGCTGTCGGGCGATACGTTTGTCAATGCAAAATCGTCTTCGCTCATGTTTGCAATGGGTAAAGACGTGGCCAACCGTAAGGTGTACGGCGATATTAGCAAAATGATCCACTTGCTCGTGGCGGGTTCTTCCGGTTCGGGTAAGAGTGTCTTTTTAGGCGCGTTGATCATCAGTTTGATCTATAAATATTCGCCCGAAGAATTGCGTTTAATTTTGATCGATCCGAAAATGACGGAATTCGTTATATACAACGGTTTGCCGCATTTGATGATCAACGAAATCATCACCGACGCAAATAAAGCTGTACAAAGTTTGAACTGGGCGATCGGTGAAATGAATCGCCGTTATCAATTGTTCGAAAAAATGTCCCGTTCGGGTACGTACGTCCAAAATCTCGATCAATACAACGCGCAACTGCAAAAAGCGGAACGCTTGCCGAAGATCGTCATCATTATCGACGAGCTTGCCGATTTGATGTTGGCGGCAAAGAAAGAGATGGAAGATCGCATACAAAACCTTACGCAAAAAGCGCGTGCGGCGGGTATTCACTTGATCGTAGCAACGCAAAGACCATCTACGGACGTTATTACGGGCGTTATCAAGAGTAATTTGCCCACCCGCGTTGCGTTCTACGTGGCGACCGACGTGGATAGCCGCGTTATTCTCGATCAGACGGGCGCGCAAAAATTGCTTGGAAAAGGGGATTTCCTTTACACAATGCCGGGGTTGGCAGCGCCGATTCGTGTACAGAGCGCGTTTATTTCACCCGAAGAATCTCAGCGAGTTGTAAACTTTATTAAAAACAACAACGAAGCGTATTTTGACGAAGAGGCGACGGCGTTTATCAATTCGCGCGGGGGATATGCAGGCGATCCTTCCGATCCTCTTGTCGGCGATAAGAGCGGCGCGGTCGATCCCATTTATATCGAAGCGCTTAAATACGTTATTTTGAGCGGCAGCGCGTCAATTTCCATGATCCAACGCAAGTGTTCTACGGGGTACAGTCGCGCGGGCAAGATTATCGAATGGATGGAAGATATGGGCTATATTTCGCCCTTTGACGGCGCAAAAGCAAGAAAAGTTCTGATCACGAAAGAAGAATTTGAAAGCAAATACGGTCCGTTGTAAAAATTTGAAAAAATAATAAAGAATTTTAAAAAACAAGCATACTGCTGTCATATTAAATGTGGTATACTGTGAACGTAAGGATAAACATGATGTTATCGGAAAAGAAATTCGGGGTAATATCGCTCGGTTGCGATAAAAACCGCGTTGACACCGAAAAACTGTTGGGGCTGCTCAAAGCGAAAGGGTGCACGTTGACGGACGATATGTCTGCGGCGCACGTTTTGATTGTCAACACCTGCGCTTTTTTGGAAAGCGCGCGACAAGAAGCGATCGAAACCGTTTTAGAGTGCGCTGAGCAGAAAAAGGGCGGAAAATTGGAAAAGTTGGTCGTAACGGGCTGTTTACCGCAAAAGTTTATTGGCGAGTTATTTGCCCCCTTACAAGAAGTAGACGTGTTTTTGGGGATCAACGATTACGAAAAGATCTTTGAGGCGTTGGAAGCGTCGTATACGCAGGACGAGCGTCAAAATTACGTTGGAAAAGGAAAGGACGGATATATACACGATCGAGTTTTAACGACGGCGGATCATTTCGCTTATTTAAAAATTGCCGACGGGTGTTATAATCATTGTACCTATTGCCTTATTCCAAAAATCCGCGGGAAATACCGTTCCTATCCCATGGAAGAACTTATCAAGGAAGCTAAGGAATTAGGGGACACGGCAGAACTGATTGTGGTGGCGCAGGATACGACGCGCTATGGCGAAGATTTGTACGGAAAGAACCGTTTTGTCGAACTCTTACAACAGATCTCAGCGCTTGATAATATCAAAAAAATTCGTCTATTGTATTGTTATCCCGACGTAATCGGGGACGAACTGATCGACGAGATCGCAAACAACGATAAAATTTTAAAATATATCGATATTCCGATGCAACACACGGAAGACCGCATTTTAAAATTGATGAACCGAAAAGGCACGCGTGAAAAATATCTGGGGCTGATTAAAAAATTACGCGAAAAAATCCCCAATATTGCCATTCGTTCGACGTTTATTTCCGGATTTCCGTCCGAAACAGAAAGCGAATTTGACGGTATGCGCGCCTTTATTAAGCAGGCAAAGCTATTAAATTGCGGCTTTTTTGCCTATTCGAGAGAGCCGGATACAGGCGCGTATCGGATGAAAGGTCAGATACATCATGCGACGAAAAAGCGGCGAGTGCGCGCTTTGTACGAAACGCAACAGGCGGTTTCAAAAGAATTGCTTTCGTCGTTTATCGGTAAAAAAATTACGGTGCTGTGCGACGGTATCGATTATGAAAAAAGTTGTTTTATTGGACGTGGATATTTTAGCGCGCCCGATATAGACGGAAAAGTGTTTTTCCATGCGTCGGAAGCGATGCAGGGGAAATATTACGAAGTAGAAATCGACAGCGCCGACGCCTACGATTTATACGGACATACGGAGGACTACGAATTATGAATTTACCCAACAAAATCACTTTAAGTCGAGTTTTTATGATACCCGTTTTCGTGGTGATATTTTTCCTGGACGGTGTATTGCCTGAAATAAAGGGTATGCCGATTGCTTATGCAATAGCTGCGGCGATCTTCGCAATTGCGGCGTGTACCGATTTTATTGACGGACATATTGCCCGTTCCCGCGGGTTAGTTACCAATCTCGGGAAATTCCTTGATCCAATCGCAGATAAAGTGCTTGTTTCTACGGCAATGATTTTGCTTTTGGCGATGAAAGAAATCCTTTTCCGCGGTTGGAAATACGGCGAAGAGCTGTACGTTGCGCTTGCGGTGTGTATCTGTGTGATCATGGCAAGAGAATTGATTATCAGCGCGTTTAGACAGATCGCTGCGACGACGGGTTTGGTGCTCGCGGCGGACAAACTTGGTAAATATAAAACGACCTTTCAGGACGTTAGTATCGTCGTATTGCTTGTTTCTGCAAGCGTATTTGGCAAGGCGGGCGAAGTGCTCTGTATGGTTGGTTTGGCGCTGTTTGCGATCGCTACGATCCTTACCGTTTGGTCGGGAATTTCGTACGTAGTAAAGAATAAACAGGTCTTAAAAGACAATAAATAAGCCATTGATTAACACAAAAGATAGGAGTAACGCATGAATAACGCGTGTATCGTTTTACAACAAAAAGTAAATCCGTCCGATAGCGGTGTTACCGCTGTTTTAGGGGCGTTTTCGGTAAACGGTTATTCTTTTTCGGACGTACGGTTTTTATTACAATCGGACGAAAAAAAGCTAAGAGAAAACCTGGTAACTATGAAAGAGAGCGTAGACGCGCTTTTGATTTTAGTGGATAAAACGGCGTTGTCCGCGGTAAAAGGATATATTGCTGAGTATTATAACAAGGATACTGCACAAACTGTATTTGGCGGAGCAGGCGTATATCAAGATAAAAAAACAATTTGTTTTTTGTTGACAGCCGACCTTACGGAAACGGGCGTGGGAGCTGTAAAAAACGTGTGTGTTCCCTATTTACAGCAGCGCAGCGGCGTGCGTTACGATAAAATGATTATTCGCGCGGTGGGCGCAAACGAAGAGCGCGTAAAGGGTTTACTTGCGCAAGCGGTCAATATGAGCGGCAACAAGCTTTTCTGCCGTCATGCGCGGAAATATGACGAAGACGTGATTGAAATAACGTACGACAGCAACACGCCGAAAATGCTTACAGACGACGTTTTAAGATTGTTTGCGGACGGGTTAGGAGATACTGTGTACGCGTTGAACGCAGATACGACGTTGGAAGAACAACTCGTTACTCTTTTGAAATTGCGCCGCAGAAAGATCAGCGTTGCCGAATCGTTTACGGGTGGCGGGATCGCAAAGCGTATCACGTCCGTATCAGGCGCAAGCGAAGTCTATTTCGAAGGGTTAAACACTTATGACGAGCTGTCGAAAATCAAACGTTTGGGCGTTTCCGAATATACCTTGCAGACGATGGGGGCGGTGTCCGATCAAACGGCGTATGAAATGGCGACTGGATTGCTGAATACGGGCTGTTGCGATATAGCGATTGCGACGACGGGACTTGCAGGGCCGAAAACCGACCGTTCCATGTTGCCGGTAGGGCTGTGTTTTATCGCCGTAGGCGTAAAAGAACAAGTATTGGTATATCGCTATAAATTTGACGGCGATAGGCAGGAAATTACCGAAAAAGCGATCAATTACGCATTATATTTGGCGTATAAGCAGTTGAAAAAACTTTAAATTTGCAAAAAAATAACAGGAGAATATATAAAATGGCTAACGAAAAAAACACGGATAAAATGAAAGCGCTTGACGCCGTATTGATGCAGATCGAAAAGCAATACGGTAAAGGCTCGATCATGCGCCTTGGCGACGAGGCAGGTCAAACGGAAATCGAAGTAATTCCTTCCGGCTGCCTTACGCTTGATTTGGCGCTCGGGATCGGCGGTTTCCCGCGCGGTAGAATTATCGAAATTTACGGACCGGAATCTTCGGGTAAAACGACGGTTGCCTTGCATGCGGTTGCGGAAGCGCAAAAAATGGGCGGTGTAGCGGCGTTTATCGACGCAGAACACGCGCTCGATCCCGTATATGCGAAGAAACTTGGCGTCAATTTGGACGATTTGTACGTGTCCCAGCCTGACACGGGCGAACAAGCGCTCGACATTACGGACGCGCTGGTTAGAAGTTCGGCGGTGGATATTATCGTAATCGACTCTGTTGCGGCGCTCACGCCCAAGGCAGAAATCGAAGGGG
>JAZSJN010000107.1:0-3196 GCA_045534315.1 Candidatus Scatosoma sp. | reverse complement strand
AAAAATGAAAGTAAAAGCAAGAAATCTATTTGAGTTAATCTTACAGATATTGGTTGTGATTTTGGTATTCATTCCCGGCCACACTCTTTATCAACACTGGATTTATAAACTGGATTGGATAGGTACAGCCTTAACTAACGTTTATAAATTGCATGACGAAAGCTACAGTTCATTTATTCAATGTGCATTTGATTCGGATTTTCTTCCGATGGTTTTCGGTTTGTGGGTGTGCGCTCTTTTTGCAGCAGGAATTGTACTTTACGTAATGCAATTCATTGCGGAAGGTAAAAAACGAAACAGCATCTTCACCGTATTGATCTCCTGCGTACAGTTTTTCTCTTTTCTTCTTTGTTCGATTGTTTTCAGCTTGGGCGACTATACCTTAGGAGATGACAAATACAACATTTCCTTATCATTCACTTTCTATATTATGTTAGGCATATTGTTCCTTTTGGCAACCGTCACATTGATCGGATACAAAAAAGCGGAAGCCAAAGGAATCCTTGACAATGAGCCTAAAATTTACAAAACAAAAGTGATTAACAACGTCAGCTCCGCAGATGAACTGTCAAAATACAAAGCACTTCTCGACAGCGGTGTCATTACCCGAGAAGAATTTGAAGCAAAGAAAAAACAATTACTTGCCTTGTAAAAGAGATCATGTTAAAAGCCACCACCCTACGTTGGGTGATGGCTTTTTTTACGTTACCAATGATTTTAAATCAACAAGATAAAGCAACCGCCTTGCGTCGTACGCGCTCTAAAGCCGTAGTGTTTGCCTTCTTTTACGTCGTACCAATCGCTGAAAGGCACTCTATCGGGCGAAGTTTTTAAAAACTCGTTCATCGGCTCGATAAATTTCTTTTGCGTTTCAATATCGTCCGTCAAGCGCGCCACGTACGTAATCCAATCGCTCTTTCCAAACGGTTTGCGATGATCCAAAGGCGTGCCGTATTTTTCCATTTTCGACAAATAACACTCGATTTCCTTGTCAAAAATCTTCTTATCAAACAACCCCAAACCAATCACACGATCAAACGCCAAGTTGTATTTCAAACTGAACGTTTCCACGCCCGTATCCCACGTCAAAGGCAGGTGCGTTTTGTCTTCGCCAAAACGGGTGATTTCCGCAGCGAACTCTTCGGCAATTTTGCGGTACTTCGCGCCGTCCGCCCCGTCCCCTTTTTGTTTTAACAATTCCGCGTATGCGGCGATCCCCACCGTCGCTTTAATCGCCAAATTAACGTTGTTTTCCAGATGCCCTGCAAAATCGTCCGTGCACAGCTGATTGCCCGGTTTTAAACCGTATTTTACAAGATACTGCACCCACTTTTCGCACAAATCCTTGTTATCTGCAAAAAAGGCGATATTTTTATCCTTTTGATACACCGCCAAAAACATAATCAGCATATTGGCACATTCTTCCACCGGCATCTGCATATTGAAATCGTACAAATCAAAATTTTCAGGCAGAATATAGAACGGATAATGCGTCTTGAACGTCGAAAATAAATGCCCTTCGTGCAATCGCGCCAAATACTTATTCTTTTCTTCGCTGATACCGTATACTTGACCGCCGCAAACGGGGTACGTCCCCGCGTCGTGGGGCGCAAAATCGTATTTCCAAATGGGCATACGCGCAAATTCCAAAATCGGTCGCATCATACCTTTTACCAATTCGGGATTATACAAAAGGTACAACGGCATCGACGGATAGGAAACGTCCACCGTCGCAATACAGCCGTTAGAACCGCACTCTTTCGACAGCCATAAAATTTCGCCGTCTTTGTCCGTCACCAACTTATGCGCAGCAATGCTTTGTCTAAGCGACGCAAACAATACGTTGATATACGACTGACCGTACGGTTTTGCACGGGAAAGCAGATCGTTTTCAAACGAGCGCAATTTTTCTTCACAAGCGGCGCGGTTCTTCCACATGTCCGTCAACGCGTCAAAAATCGTATGCTTTTCAAGATAATATCCTTTACGGTAATCGCCGTAATATTCAATGGCAATACGGTCGTCAAACCCAAGCAAGATCGCACCTGTCTTGCCCGTATTGATCGCACCGATATATTTTTCATCGCCTTCTGCAACGAACGAGAGATAACCGTTCGCCAAATACCCGCATAATTCCTGCTCATCTACAACCCAAGCCTGCTGCCCTGCAAGATAATAATATCCCCAGTCTGCCCCGCCGTAATCCGCGCTGGGCGACATCGGCATCTGTCTAAGTAAGCCAAACGTCGCGCTTTCAAATCCGTCCATCGGTACAACGATACCGCGCACCCGCCTATCAAACATTTCGGGAACGTTGTTATATGCGATATTTCTGTTAACGAACAGCGAAATTTCTGCATTGTTGTCGCCGACAATTTCGTATTCCATAAAGCAAACAGGCATAGACAGCAGCTCTAAATCGGTCAGCGGTAGCGGGGATACGAAACGGATTTTTAGCGTCGTTTTACCGCACAAAAATTCGTAATCCGTCGAAAATGCCGAGACGTCGAGCTTGATTTGTTCCGCCTTTTTCACGTTGAAGGGCGCGAACTTTTTACCGTCGCCCATAAAATAATAGGTTTCGCCGTTCGTCTTTAAAAAGCCGTAAATTTTTTTCTTTTCGCCAAACCACGTTTCCACGTCTTGATCGTTCAAAATTTCACTCGCCGACCAAATGGAAAAGTTAGGATCTTTGACAAACAATGGATAGGAAGGTAAAATGCGTTCCATCTTTCTATTTTCTCCTGTTTTTAGATTGTATCTTTGTTTTTTACCGTCAAATATACCGCGGCAAAGGGCGGAATTTTGACTTTATCACCGCAAAGCTCACCGCCTTGACAAGCCGCCGCATTTTCTTTTAACGTTACCGTCTTGTCTTCTTTTATGATATCGCCAACGTCCAACGTGACGATAAATCCGCTATTTTCCACGGTAACGGCAATTTCGTCGCCCTGCCTTTCCCAGCGCACCGCGATCTTCTTGCCGCCGTTTTCAAAATCCGCCTCTACCCAATCCAAGCCGCAATCAAACTTCGGCGCAAGACGTATCTCGTCCGCCGAAAGCACGTGAATCCCCGCAAGCGCTTTATAAAACCACGCCGAAACCGATCCTAAGAAATGATGATTTAAAGAAACGATAAAGCTTTCGCCGTCTTTCCTACGGAGATAATCCGTCGTATCTTCATATTCTTGAAACC
>JAZSJN010000170.1:0-14957 GCA_045534315.1 Candidatus Scatosoma sp. | reverse complement strand
CGCCTACCTTTCCCGTCGCGCGGGAATATCCGTCCGCGGCGTGCGCCGCGCCCTGTTCGTGCGCCGTCAATACGTGGTTGATTTTATCCTTGTATTCGTAAAGCGCGTCGTAAATATTGATAACTTGACCGCCGGGATAACCGAATACGTCGGTAACCCCCTGTTCAATCAAGGTTTGAATTAAAATTTGTGCGCCGTTTAATTTCATAATATTCTCCTTAAAATTTTCACTCAAGCATTTTGTTGACAGCCGTTACGAGTGCTTTCACCGACGACGTCATAATATCGGCGTGAATACCCGTGCCCCAATACGGTTTGCCGTCTGCCACTACGCATACGTACGACGCCGCCATCGAAGAAGATTTTTCTTCCAACGCGTGCTGCACGTAGCTCTCCAAAAGGTAATCCTTGCCCACGACTTCCTTAATCGCGTTGCTCACGCAATCGAGCCGCCCGTTGCCTTCTACTTCCACCGTTTGCGTCTTGCCGAGATATTCGATCTCAACTTTGCCAAGCACCTTATCCGCGCTCACCGTTTCGTATCCCGCATTTACCACTTTCAGTTTATCCTGTACGTTGACGAAATCTCTCATGAAGATCTCGTACACTTCCTGCGGAGAAAGCTCTTTGTGTGCATGATCGGAAATACTCTTGACATGATAACCGAACGTTTCGCGCATCTTCGGCGGCAATACCAATTTGAACTGCGTTTCGAGAATATACCCGATACCCCCCTTCCCCGATTGGGAATTGATGCGGATAACGTCCGCTTCGTACACTCTGCCAACGTCGGCAGGATCGATGGGGAGATAGGGAACTGTCCACGTGTCCGAACCTTTGTCCACGCGATATTTCATGCCCTTTGCAATCGCGTCTTGGTGCGAACCGCTAAACGCCGCAAACACCAAAGAGCCGCTGTACGGTTGCCGTTCGCTCACTTTCATACGCGTCACTCGCTCGTACACCTGCGTAATGGACGGCAAGTCGGAAAAATCGAGTTGCGGATCAATCCCTTGCGAATACATATTCAGCGCCAACGTGATGATGTCGACGTTGCCCGTACGCTCGCCGTTGCCAAACAACGTACCTTCGATACGGTCGCCACCCGCCAACAAGCCCATCTCGCTGTCCGCTACCGCGCAACCACGGTCGTTATGCGGGTGCAAGGAAATAACGACGTTTTCTCTGCCGTGCAAGTTTTTGCACATATATTCTACTTGGCTTGCGTACACGTGCGGCATGGAATTTTCCACCGTCACAGGCAAGTTGATAATTGCTTTGTCTTCCGCCGTCGGCTGCCAAATATCTAAGACCGCGTTACAAATTTCCGCCGCAAATTCCGGTTCTGTGCCCGTAAAACTTTCGGGGGAATATTCCAACCAAACTTTGCCCGCCGCTTTGTCCTTGTATTCCTTGCAAAGCTTTGCGCCCGTGATTGCAATATCGATAATCTCGTTCTTTTCGCGTTTGAATACCTGCTCGCGTTGCGCTTTCGACGTGGAATTATACAGATGCACAATCGCCTTTTTCGCGCCCTTGATCGCCTCAAACGTCTTGGCAATAATATGTTCGCGCGATTGTGTCAAAACCTGTATCGTCACGTCGTCGGGTATCAGATTTTCGTCGATCAGCTTACGGCAAAATTCGTATTCCGTTTCACTCGCCGCGGGGAAACCGATTTCGATTTCCTTGAACCCGACCTTGCAAAGGAGCTGGAAAAATTCTAATTTTTCTTCCAAACTCATGGGGATAATCAGTGCTTGATTCCCGTCGCGCAAATCGACGCTGCACCACACGGGAGGTTTTTCGATGGCGGTCTTTTTCGTCCAATCCATCGTCACGCCCTGCGGCGCAAAATATTGTTTTACGTATTTTTTACTGTTTTTCATATCCGTTATCCTATTCTTTTTCCAAAAAAAACGTCCCTTATCACGGCGCAAAAACGCCGCACGATAAGAGACGAAGAAACTCCGCGGTACCACTCCGATTGACAGCCTTTGTGCCGTCCGCTCACGCCCTTTTTAGGGCAAATCTCTATAACGGGAGAACCCGTCCGAATCTACTTAGCTTTCTTGCCGTTCTCTCGGCGGCTCGGGGAGGAGCTATATTCCGTAAGACGTATCGGCTCGCACCTACCGCCGACTCTCTGTCAATCGCACTTTACGGATTTCTATCCCGTCATTGCCTTTATATATAATGTATGTCTAATTATACTTATATTTTCCCGTTTTGTCAACGAAAAACAAGCTGTTTTCCTTGATTTTTCAAGGTTTTCAACGGAAAATTACACAATTTTTCCTTTTTTTGGTTACAACTTGTAAACCCAGCCGTACGGATCGGACTGTTTGCCCCATTGGATTCCCGTCAAAATATCGTATAATTTTTGCGTAACTTCCCCGATTTTACCGCCGCCAATTACAAATTCGTCGTCGCCAAAAGCGAGTTTCCCGATCGGCGAAACAACCGCCGCCGTGCCGCACCCCCACGCTTCTTCCAAATCCCCTGATTTAAGGGCGGAAAGCAATTCGTCCACGGACAACAACCGTTCCGTTACCGTATAACCGAGATCTTTCAAAACTTCAATACAGCTCTTTCTCGTAATCCCGGGCAAAATCGAACCCGTGAGCATAGGCGTTACAATCTCGCCGTTGATCTTAAACATAACGTTCATCGCGCCCACTTCTTCGATATATTTACGTTCTACGCCGTCCAGCCAAAGCACCTGCGAATAGCCTTTCTTTGCCGCGCGTTCGCCTGCCCGCGTACTCGCCGCATAGTTGCCGCCGCACTTAGCGTACCCCGTGCCGCCGCGCACCGTTCTTACGTCTTCGTTTTCGATCATAATGCTGACGGGGTTGATCCCTTCGGCGTAATAACTGCCGCTGGGCGATGCGATCAGCATAAACGTCGCGTTATGCACCGCGTGCACGCCGAGCGCCTCGTCGTTACCGAACAGGAAAGGACGGAGATACAGCGAAGTGCCAAACGATTTAGGCACCCACTTTTCTTCCATTTTGACGAAGGTCGTCAAAAGCTGTAACATATCTTCTTCGTCCATTTCAGGCAAGCTCATACGCTCTGCCGAGCGGTTCATGCGCTTGATATTTTCTCTGGGGCGGAAAAGTTGCACACCGCCGTCTTCGCGACGGTACGCCTTCAACCCTTCAAAAATTTCCGCGCCGTAATGGAGCACCGTGGACGCGGGGTGGAGCGAGATTCTGCCAAAGGGCACGATTCTTGCGTCAAACCAACCCTTATCCTGCGACCAATCGACTAAGAGCATATGATCGGTAAACACTTTTCCAAAGCCTAATTTGTCTTCCGGCGGCATCGTTTGGGGAGTCGTCGTTTTCGTGATTTTAATTTCCATAATATTCCCCTTTCTGATTTATTCGTTTTTCGAATTACACGCACGCGCGTAATTTATTATAATGATAATATGATAACACAATCGAAAAATTAAGTCAACGATTTTTCTTATAGAAAAAAGCCGTTTTTTCGAAAATATAAATATTTTCCCAAAAAGAAAAGAATGGGCTGTACAAAACCCACTCTTTTTCTTTATGATACAGAATTATTCTTCGTCTGTTTCCGCAACTTCTTCCGCTACGTCGTTTTCTACGACTTCCGCCGCAATTTCTTCCGCCACGTTATTTTCCGCGTCTTCTTCAAATTCCAATTCTTTGATGAACGTTTCGTTCTGCTTTTCATACGCCGAAAGCATGGGCTTTACTTCTTTGCCGTTCTTGCGGTCGAAATAGTTTTTGGTAATTTTGGCAACCAGCGTACACATAAAAATCAAACCGATCAAGTTAGGCAACGCCATCAAACCGTTCGCCGTGTCCGAAATCGCCCACATCAGTTCGCCCTTGCCGCCTTGCGTGGAGAGCCAAGCCGCCACAACGACCAAAACTACGTACAAAACCTTAAATACGAAACGGGAAATCTTTCTGCCCTTTTCGCCCGTTTTACGGAAGAGGAAATCCACCGATTTTTCGCCGTAGTACGCCCACGCCAAAATCGTAGTGAACGCAAACAAGGGGATAATGATCGAATAAATCACTTCGCCAAATTTGCCGAAAGCTTCCCCAAACGCCATCATGGATACGGTCGTATCGGCAAACGCGCCCGAATACAATACGGTTGCCATACCTTCTTGCGAACCGAAACTTACCAAAATGACGAGCGCCGTCAAGGTACAGATTACAAACGTGTCGAAGAACACTTCGAAAATACCCCAAAGCCCCTGTTTAACAGGTTCACGCGCCTCCGACGCGCTGTGCGCGATAACGGACGAACCTAAGCCCGCTTCGTTAGAGAATACGCCGCGCGCCAAGCCCTTTTGGATGACCTGCGCAAACACATAGCCGCTAAACCCGGCAATAGCACACTCAAACTTAAACGCGTTTTTAAAAATGAGCGCAAACGCCGTGCCGATCATATTGATATTCATAAAGATAATGACAATCGCCATCAAAATGAACAGCAAGGACATGAAAGGAATCAAAATTGCCGTCGTTCTACCGATACTCTTGATACCGCCAAGGATAACGAGCGCAAGCACGATTGCAACCACCACGCCAACGATCAGCGCGATACGGAGATTAACCTTATCGCTGCTACTGCCTACGACTGCCTGTACCGATTCGGACATTTTCGTCGTTTGTACACCGCTCATACCGATCGCCGCGAACGTACAGAACACCGCCGCCATAACCGCGAGAACTTTACCAAAACCACGCAAGAACGAACCGAATCCGCCCTTGACGTTTCTACCGACGCCTTCGGACAGGTAATACGCAGGACCGCCCGAAAATTCGCCGTCTTTTTCCTTTTTACGGAAGAACATACCAAGCACATTTTCCGCATAATTGGTTACCATACCGAAGAACGCAGACACCCACATCCAAAGCACCGCGCCGGGGCCACCCGTCATAATTGCAGAGCTTACGCCGACGATATTACCCGTACCGACCGTACCCGAAATCGCCGTAGAAAACGCCTCGAACGGCGAAACGGAATTTTCTTTCTTGGAAAGGTGTTTGCCTTTCTTTTTCATACCTCTGATCGTGTCGCCGAGCGTCTTATCTACGGACGTACCGAATTTACGGATCTGCAAAAATTTCGTCAAAATCGTGAGCAGCAATCCCGTACCCAAGATCAAAATGACCATTGGCAAACCCCAAACGATCTCGTTCAGCTTGCCGTTGCCCTTTTCAATCGCGTTGACGAGCTTATCTCCAAAAGACGCCAAACACATCGTGTTCCACATAAAACTACCTCCTATCCCTTTCGGGCTTTCAAAAATTTTATCGCGTACCTATCGCAACTGCTACGCCGTCCGCGTAAAAAACAAAAACACGGAGCAAAAAGCTACTCCGTGTCCAAAAAATCAAAACTTCCCCCTAAAAATAACGGGTACGCGTACGTAAAGGCGAAAAATCGCACTTTCGTTTCACGTAAAACATAAAAGCTTGACTCTGTCCTTTTGCCTGAGAGATTAGCGGTGTTTTGTCCGCTTTGCCCCTTCGGCACTCGCGCACGGCGAGCTTCTCCGGAGTGCTATCCGATTACAGTTCCTAATCTTCCGATCACCTGAGAGATTCACTCCTTCGGTTGGACGTCTGTCCATCTTCTGCAATCTTCATATAGCGTTGCTTGGGTATTATCATATCATATACTTTTTTATCTTGTCAATGTTTTTGCACGTCTTTTTCACAAGATTTTTTGTCTTTTTTGCTTTTTTACGACATTTTTCATTCCCTTTCGTTGGCTTTTTTTACTTCGATATGCTATAATATATTGTAGTGCACGAAAAAATTACGCTTTTTTTGGGGGAAATATGATCGAAAAGACCTATTCGTTTACCAAAGACGAAAAAATTAACGACGTTTATACGCTGAAAAACGATCACGGTGTAGAAGTGGATGTTTTGACCTACGGCGCGCGCATTTTACGCATTTGGCTGCCCGATAGAAAGGGCAAATTTTCCGACGTAGTCGTCGGTTGTAAAAAGCCGGAATATTATTACGATCCCAACCCCTGTTTCGGGGGTACGGTCGGGCGGTTTGCCAACCGTATCGGCGGGGCGAAGTTTACCTTAAACGGCAAAGAATATCTCTTGGAGCAAAACGACGGTAAAAATTGCCTTCACGGCGGCACGTCCGCGGCGTTTGCCACGACAATTTGGCATGCGGACGTCATAAAAAACAGCTTGGTTCTCACTCATTTTTCCCCTGACGGCGCAGGTGGATTCCCCGGTAATCTTACGTTGACCTTAACCGTAACTTTGTCCAACGAAAACGAATTGCGTTTGGATTATCAAGCAACCACGGACAAGGATACGGTTTGTAACTTTACCAATCACACCTATTTTAACCTTGGTTATCAATCTACCGTGCTCTCGCACGAGCTTGCGCTTGCGGCGAGCAAAGTCACCAAAGTAGACGACGAGCTGATCCCCCACGGCGAATATATCGACGTAACGGATACGCCGTATGATTTTCGCCGCGCAAAACCGATCGGACAAGACATCTTTGCAGACGATCACATGTTGCGAAATGCAAACGGCTACGATTTTAATTACTGTATCGACCGTATCGGCAAGGGATTGGAACATTTCGGCTACGTCTACGACAAGGAAAGCGGCAGACGTATGGATTGTTACACCACGCTCCCCGGCGTACAGCTGTATACAGGCTGTAAAACGGGTAGCTTTACGGGCAAAGGCAAAAAGCGCGCTCCTTATGAAAATTATTGCGCGTTGTGTTTGGAAACGCAGGGGTATCCCAATTCCCCCAACGTACCTAAGTTCCCCAGCCCCGTACTGAAAGCGGGCGAAACCTATCGCGAGATCACCGCGTACCGTTTTTCGGTAAAATAAGCGTCTTTTAAACGATTACCCGCGACACGTGTCGCAACGAAACTACGACGGAGCAAAAGAAAAATGTTTAAAGCCCTTTTGAAAAAATTGTCGGAAGCCACCGTTTCGGTATTGCCCGTAACGGCAATCGTCTTGTTGCTTTCCGCCACCCCCCTTCTTGATTTAACGCTGACGGAAGGGGTTGTTTTCGTTTGTTCCGCTCTTTTTTTGATTGTAGGCATGGCACTTTTTAACCTTGGCGCGGATATTGCCATGACTCCCATGGGGGAACAAATCGGTTCGGGACTTTCCAAAACGGGCAAGTTCAAAACTCTACTTTTGATCTGTTTCGTCATGGGACTTTTTATCACGATTGCAGAGCCTGATCTTTCCGTTCTTGCCGAACAGGTCAGCTTTATCAAACCCACCGTTTTAAAAGTAACGATCGGCGTAGGCGTAGGGTTTTTCTTGGTGCTTGGCATTTTGAAAATCGTGTTCCGAATCAGCCTTTCGCAAATGCTGACTTTCTTCTATATGTTATTATTTGCGTTGGTGTCGTTGGTCCTGGTCGTGGGCGGCGGCGAACAGTTCCTACCCCTTGCATTCGACTCGGGCGGGGTTACCACCGGACCTATCACCGTACCCTTTATCATGGCGTTGGGCTTGGGCGTATCAACCGTACTCGGCGACAAGCGCGACCGCGAAAACAGTTTCGGCTTTATCGCGCTCTGCTCCATCGGTCCTATCCTTGCCGTCATGCTCCTTGGCGTGTTCTCTAAAGGTGAAATCCATTACGAAACGCCTACGTATCCCATGCAAGCACAATTCAACGAGATCACAAAATCTTTCTTGTCCACGGCAGGCGAAGTGGCAATCGCGCTTGCCCCTATCGTGGCGTTCTTCTTTATTTTGCAGGTAATATTCCTGCGCTCTTCTAAGAAAAAATTAAAACAAATCGTCGTCGGTATTTTCTATACTTTCTTCGGGCTCGTAATCTTCTTGACGTCCGTGCATATCGGATTTATGCCTATCGGTTACAAAATGGGTGTACAGCTCGCGGCGGCAAAGCCCGTTATCACCGTGCTTGCGGCATTTATTATCGGCTTTACCGTCGTCTTGGCAGAACCTGCTATTCACGTTTTGAACAAGCAAGTCGAGGGGGTTACGGGCGGCGCAATCAGCAAACGCTCGATGCTTATCGCCCTGTCCTTAGGCGTTGGGGCGTCCATCGGATTGTCAGTCATTCGCGTAATCTTTGACTTCAGTATTCTGTATTATTTGATACCCGGGTACTTCCTTTCGTTGGGGCTGTCTTTTTTCGTTCCCAAGATCTATACGGCGATCGCATTCGACTCGGGCGGAGTAGCCAGCGGTCCTTTGACGTCAACGTTTATTTTGCCTTTCCTTGTCGGTATTTGCGCCGTGTTACAACCAGATAAAATCCTTTTGGACGCGTTCGGATTGGTGGCGATGGTTGCAATGACTCCCCTTATCACAATCCAAACGTTAGGTTTTAGAGCTGTCGTAACCAAGCACGTTAAGGAAAAAATTGCGATGAAGCGTATCCTTGGCGCAGACGATGAACAAATCATCAATTTTATGTAAACAAGGGGGTACGGTATGGAAACAACGAAAAAAACAAGCAAATCAAGAACCCCGAGAATTCCTAAAAAAACGACGGCGGACAGCTTTAAAAAGCTCAAAATTTTGGTGACGGTCGTCAACCGCAGTAAGACGGAATTTTATATGGATCTTTTGACTTCGTTTGAAGTAAATTTTCAAACGGCGGTACTCGGTCAAGGCACGGCAAGAAGCGAAATGCTGTACATGCTCGGCTTAGAAGATTCGGATAAAGGGGTTATTTTTAGCGTAATCCGCGAAGACAAAGTGCAAGAGGCGATGCACGCGTTGGAAGATAAATTCCACGCGTTGAAAAACGGCAAAGGCATTGCGTTCACAATCCCCGTGTCCAGCGTAATCGGCGTAGCAATCTATCGGTTTTTGAGCAACCACAAAGCGAATTAAAGGAGCAGAGTTATGGAATTTAAACACGAAGCGATTTTTTGTATCGTAAACAGCGGTTATAGCGAAGCGGTCATGGACGCGGCGAAAAAACTGGGCGCGCGTGGCGGCACGGTCATCAATGCGCGCGGCACGGCAAGCAAAGCGGCAGAAAACTTTTTCCATATTACGGTCACCCCCGAAAAAGAAATCGTCATGATCCTTGTTCCCACGAAGATCAAGGACGCGGTCATGCACGCGTTGTATAAGGAAGTCGGCTTGGAAACGGCAGGTCAAGGCATTGCGTTCTCCGTACCCGTAGACAACGTAGTCGGTCTGTCGGAAGATACGCCCGCCACCACAAGCGAGAAAACGGATAAATAATAGAAATTTTAAAGGAGTATATTATGATCATTGACAAACTTGAAAATTGCAATCTTTACTACGGAGTTCATAAAAATTTTGAAAAAGCGTTTGCTTTTATTAAAAAAGCGCTTGAAGAAAACTTGCCCGTCGGCAAATACGAAATCGACGGCAAAAATCTTTTTGCGTCCGTACAAGAATACAACACCAAGGAAGAGCAGGCGGCGCGCTATGAAGGGCATAGAAACTATATCGATATTCAGTTTATCGCATCGGGCGCAGAAACCGTTGAAGTAACGGATATCACAAAAACACAGTCTATTACCCCTTACAACGAAGAAAAGGACGTGGAATTTTTCCAAACGGACGAAAAGGTATGGAAAGGCGTGTGGACGGCAAACGAATACGGCATTTTCTTCCCCTACGATATTCACCGCCCCGGTATGCGCGTGGACGGCGTTTCCACGCCCGTAAAAAAGATTTTGGTAAAAATCAAATTATAAGCAACACGTATTAAGAAAAACACGTCCACGGCGGCGTGTTTTTTCTTTTTTTTCTTGACAAACACATGAAAACACTCTATAATCAAAACACAGAGTAATTTTCAAACAATTTTTGACAAATGAAACACTCTACCCTACTCTAAAATACGTTATCGAGGAATTTACCGTGAGCTTTTACGAATATAACGCAGAACAACACGATTATTTTTATTTTAATCACGTAAAAAAAGAAAACGAAACACCTCCTCACTTTCACGGCGCTATTGAATTTTTATTTTGCGTTGACGGCAAACAAAGCGTTTCCGTCGGCGGCGAATCGTATACCCTTGAAAAAGGCGACGTTTGCTTTGTAGACAGATACGTTGTACACTCCTTAAAACCGTCCGGTGCGGAATTGTACGCCATCGTAGGCGACGCACACTTTTTTCAATCTGTATTTTCCGCTTTTGGCAACGTCGTTCCTCCTTGCCATTTTCACTTTGAAAACACCGAATTGTTATCCGTTCTGTTCTCATTTTATCAACGTGAAACAACGAATAGCGCCACCCGTTCCGAAAGAAACAATGCCTTGGTTAAATTGCTCCTTGCTGAAATTTACGAAAACATTCCTTTCATAAAACGTAGAGAAAATAAACAAAACGAGTTAGTAGCGAGCATTTTACAATACGCAGCGGAAAATTTCACGTGTGATCTTTCCCTATCGACGCTCTCGACTCAGTTCGGCTATTCGCATACCTATCTTTCCCGCATGTTGCACCGCTATCTCGATTTGAATTGGAATGTATACGTCGGAAATATCCGCGCACGCGCCGCGCATAAGCTTTTGCAGCAGGGCGACGGACTTTCCGTGTTGAGCGTTGCCCTTGACTGCGGTTTTGACAGCTTAAACACCTTTTACCGTGCCTATCGTCGCATATTTAACAAAACACCACTAAAAAATGACAATCTTTGACAATTATTACATAACGTTTGGGTAGATCGCCCTAATTTTTTATGCTATAATAGTGTTATAAAATCAAGGGCGGTATTTTTATGTCTAAAAACAAATTTACAGTTGCCATTATCGGCGTCGGCGGCCGCGGCGGTTACGCGTACGGAACGTTGATTTCGGATCTTCCCAACCAATTTGAAATTGTTACACTCTGCGATATAAACACGGAAAAGTTGTCCTATTTTTCAAAAAAGTTCAATGTCGCGGCTGAAAATTTATTTGTCGATGAAGACGTGTTTTTCCAAAAAAAGCGCGCGGACGTATTGATTATCGCCACACAGGACAAAGACCACGTACGTCACGCCACCAAAGCCTTCTGCTTGGGGTACGATATCTTACTCGAAAAACCGATCACTGACAATCGGCAAGAGATGCAAAAATTGCTCGCTTTGCAAAAAGAAACGGGTTGCAAAGCACTCGTTTGCCACGTGTTGCGTTACGCGCCAGCATTTATGAAAGTGGCAGAATTGTTAGAAAACGGCACGATCGGGCGCTTAATATCCATCAACGCAATCGAACAAGTGGGCTATTTCCACCAAGCTCAAGCGTACGTGCGCGGACATTGGCGCAAATCAAAAAATGCAACACCCATGATTTTGGCAAAATGTTCGCACGATTTAGACCTTTTACAATTTTATGCAAACTCTGCATGTGAAAGTCTGTCCTCTGTTGGCGGCCTCTCTTATTTTACTGCCGAAAACGCGCCTGAAGGCGCAGCGGAACGGTGTTTGGATTGTTCTTACCAAAACACCTGCCCTTTCAGCGCAAAAACGCAATATTTAGACAACTGGTTAAAGGATCGAACGGACGCCTATCCCTACAATGTACCTTGTCATGCCCCCATCACAGAAGAAAAAATGCGCGCGGCTCTTCAAAATACCATTTACGGCAAATGCGTGTTCCGTTGCGACAACGATGTTGTCGACCATCAAATAACGCAAATGACCTTTCAAAACAGTGTCAAAGCCACGCTTACCATGACGGCATTTACAAGACATTGCGGCAGAAGAATGGAATTTTTCGGTACAAACGGTCAAATCACTTTGGACGAAGTTCGGGACTTTATCCGTATCGGCGTTTTCGGTGCGTCTGAATGCGAAATAAAAATCAGCGATTTATTACCACCCGACACTATGCACGGAGGCGGCGATCACGGTATCGTCCATACACTCTACGATATGTTGACGGGGAAAGCATCGGAAAAAACGTCTCTTATCCATTCGGCAGAAAGCCATTTAATCGGAATCGCCGCGGAAGAATCCAGACTAGCGGGTGGAAAACTCGTTTACGTTCATACGAATTCGCCCCAATAAAGCGTCTCACTTTCGAAAAAGAATATTTTTGTATCGAAATCTGCGTTGAAAAACTTGTTATAATATTGTATAATAAAAAGGTACGATTAATTTTTATATACTAAGGTGTACGGCATGTTAGGGTATATTTTTCTTTCCGCTTCCATAGCGAGCGGCGCAATCAAAGGCTTTTTTGGAAAAAAGGTCAGCAATAAAACAAACGGCTTTAAGGGGGCGGTATTGGCAAACCTTATTCGTATGCTGTTTTGTATTCCGGTCGGGTTCGTTTTCGTTTTGTTCGACGGCGGAATTTCCAGTTTGGCGGTTTCCAAAAAAGTGCTTTTAATTTCGGCATTCGGCGGCGTCGCCACCAGTATTTTTATCGCTACGTGGTTATTGGCGGTACAAAAAAGCGCTTTTACCGCGGTAGACACTTTCGTATCCATGGGCATACTGATCCCTATCGTGCTTTCGTGTATTATTTATAAAGAAACCATCACGTATTTTGAAATTATCGGTTTGGTTTTATTATTGCTCTCGGTTGTCGTAATGAGCCTTTATTCCAATCAAATCAAACAGAAATTAAACCTACTTTCTATTCTGCTCTTGTTGATCGTCGGTATCGCAAACGGTTTTAACGAATTTTCATACAAAATCTTTCAATACAATAAAGCAAATACCCCTGCCTCCGCGTTTAATTTTTATATCTACGTTTTTTCGGCGATTACACTCACGCTTTTATTCTTATCTCTAAGCGTCAGAAAAGAGCCTGTGAACAACTCGCAAACAAAGGAAAAATCGACTTTGGACAAGCAAACGTTGCTTTATATTGTCGTTATGGCTACTTTTCTCTTCTGTAATTCCTATTTCAAAACCTTAGCGGCAACCCGTCTATCCGCCGTACAGATATATCCTTTGGCGCAAGGTTCAGCTCTCATTTTAACCCTTTTAATGTCTGCCTTGATTTTTAAGGAAAAGATTAAACCACTCTGCATTATCGGACTTATCATCATGTTTACCGGTTTGATTTTTATCAACATAATTCCTCTTTTAATTTAAAAGTTTCTACTAAAACGCGCCGCCTCGGCGTGTTTTTTCTTTTTCCTGTTGACTTTTTCCTTTGTATCGATTATAATAAGCGCATGGAACTGGTATTATTAACAGCCCTTGGCGTGGGCGGCGCAACCGTCGTCGGCGCGGCAATCGGCTTTCTCTTCAAAAATCTATCTCACCGTTTTTCGGATATCGTACTGGCCTTTGCGGCAGGCGTTATGCTGGCAGCGGCGGTGTTCGGACTGATCATTCCGTCGTTGGAATACGGCGGGAAATTCCGCCTTTTATACGCCGTTGGCGGTATGTTTGTCGGCGCACTCTGCCTTAATTTAACGGATAAGCTCGTCCCCCATTTACACAAACTGATGGGCTCGGAAACGGAAGAACACCACAACGCAAATTTAAGCAAAGTCCTTTTGTTCGTAATGGCGATTGCGATCCACAACCTGCCCGAAGGGATCGCCGCGGGCGTTGGGTTTGGTTCGGGCAACGATACGCAAGCGCTGATTATTGCAGGCGGTATCGCCTTACAAAACATTCCCGAAGGCATGGTCATCATTGCGCCTATGCTCGCCGCGGGCATATCTAAAAAGAAAACTTTTATCGCCGCTTTCATGACGGGTTTGGTCGAAGTCGTAGGTACGCTGATCGGATATTTTGCCGTACACGTCGCCGCCGCTATACTGCCCTTTGCGTTGGCGTTTGCGGGCGGTACGATGCTGTACGTCATCAGCGACGAAATGATCCCCGAAACGCACGCGCACGGTTCTCAGCGCGGCGCGACCTACGCCCTGCTTGTCGGCTTTTGCCTAATGTTGGTCATGGACGTCGTACTCGGTTAATTTTAACAATACTCATAAAGCATAAACGGAGCGAGTGTATAGTTTACACTCGCTCCGTCCGTTTTCTATCGTTATATTTTTGATTGCGTTATGCTTTTTTCGCAACGCCCGTATCTCGCGCCGCCTGCGCAACCGCTTTTGCTACGGAATTATGCGCGCGCTGGTCGTACGCATAGGGCAGAATATACTCGGGCTTTAATTCTTCGTCCGAAACGCAAGATGCGATACCGCGCGAAGCCGCCATCATCATTTCCATATTTACCGTCTTCGCTCTCACGTCCAAAGCGCCACGGAACAACCCAGGGAACACCAAAACGTTATTGATCTGGTTTGCATACTGCGACGAGCCCGTACCAACGATAAACGCGCCCGCTTCAAAAGCGTCTTCGGGCAAGATTTCAGGGATCGGATTTGCGCAAGTAAACAGGATCGGCTTGTCCGCCATCGATCTAACCATATCCTTGGTAACGCAGTTGGCAACGGAAACGCCAACGAACACGTCCGCGCCCTTCATTGCGTTTTCAAGACCGCCCGTCAAACGGCGTTTGTTGGTGATTTTCGCAAGTTCTTGCTGCGCAGGATTAAAACGGGTGTCGCCTTCTACCAAAATCCCCTTACTGCTGCAAGCAACGACGTCTTTTACGCCGAACGCCATCAAGAATTTTGCAATGGCAATGCCTGCTGCGCCCGCGCCGTTGATAACGACGTGAATATCTTCAATTTTTTTGTTTGCAAGCTTGAGCGCGTTCAAAAGCGCCGCCGCCGTAACGATCGCCGTCCCGTGCTGATCGTCGTGGAAAACGGGAATATCCAACTCTTCTTTCAATCTCGTTTCAATTTCGAAACAACGGGGCGCGGAAATGTCTTCCAAATTCACACCGCCAAACGAACCTGCCAACAACTTGATCGTCTTGATAATCTCTTCCGTATCTTTCGAACGAATACAGAGCGGATAAGCGTCTACGTCGCCGAACGTCTTAAACAGCGCGCACTTACCTTCCATAACGGGCATACCCGCTTCGGGGCCGATATCCCCAAGGCCAAGCACCG
>JAZSJN010000133.1:0-2769 GCA_045534315.1 Candidatus Scatosoma sp. | reverse complement strand
CCCGTTGCGCCGCCGCAACCGTCGCGCCCCGTTTCGCCGCCTAAAAGAACGATCACGTCCCCTGCCTTAGGCGTTTCGCGGTAAACCATTTCCTTTCTTGCGCCGCCAACGACAAAGCCCGTTTCCAAACGTTTCGCTTTGTAACCCTCGTGATATACTTCGTCAACGATACCCGTCGCCAAACCGATCTGGTTACCATACGACGAGAAACCCGCCGCCGCACGCTGCGTGATCGCACGTTGGGGCAATTTCCCCGCCAAAGTATCTTCCAATTTTTCTCTGGGATCGGACGCGCCCGTAATACGCATTGCTTGATATACGTACGTTCTTCCGCTCAAAGGATCGCGGATTGCGCCGCCAAGGCAGGTAGCCGCGCCGCCAAACGGTTCGATTTCCGTCGGGTGGTTGTGCGTTTCGTTTTTGAACATAACGAGATACTGTTCTTTCTTCCCATCGATTTCCGCTTCAATTTCAATCGAACAAGCGTTGATTTCTTCGGAAACGTCCAAGTTGTCCAAAATTCCGTCTTTTTTTAATTTTTTCGCCGCAATCGTCGCCAAATCCATAAGGCAAGGATATTTGTCGGGACGCGCGCCGTTGAGTTCTTTGTACAAATCTTCGTAGAGATGGTACGCCTTTTTGATCCCTTCGTTTTTCGACGTAATTTTTACGTTTTTAAGCTCGGTTGCAAAGGTCGTATGACGGCAATGATCCGACCAATACGTGTCGATCACTTTGAGTTCGGTTTCCGTCGGATTGCGTTTTTCGCTCTTGAAATAATCGCGTACAAACGCCAAATCAAGCGCGCTCATAGCAAAGCCTACGTTCTTGTGGTATGCCTTGATGTCGTCGTCCGTCATGTCGATAAAGCCGTCTACGTCGGCTACGGGCGCGCCTTCCACCGTTGCGCGAACGAGTGTTGCGGGCTTTTCCAACCCAACTTCTTCACTTTCTACGGGGTTGATAATATGCTTTTTAATCGCCGCAAGCTGATCGTCCGTCACCCCTTTTACCATGTAAATTTTGGCGCATTTTACAAGGGGACGGGCCTTTCTTGTCAAAAGCTGCACACATTGCGCCGCGCTGTCCGCGCGCTGATCGTACTGTCCCGTCAAATAGCTAACCGCAAAAGCTTTATACCCCGCGGGAATTTCCAAATCTTCAAGATACACGTCGTCTACGGGCGGTTCGGAGAACACAGACGGAATCGCCGCATTTAATTCTTCTTCGCTAAGCCCTTCCACGTCATAACGGAGCACCAAACGAAAATCTTCCGTCACGATATTTAAAAGCGTCTTAATATCCGCCGCCTCTTTTCTTGCCTGTACGTTATCTTTCTTTTCAACAAAAATTCTGTAAATCATATCCGTTCTCAATTACTCCTTTGCAATATCTCTATACTTAATACCGATATCCTTGCGATAATACATACCGTCAAAATGGATTTTTTCGGCGTTGGCGTATACCTTTTGGCGAGCCGCCTCAATATCCGCGCCCTTTGCCACAACACCGAGCACTCTGCCGCCGCTCGTTACCACTTTGCCGTCCTTATTCGCCGTGCCCGCATGGTACACGGTAACGTCTTTATCCAATTCGCCAAAGGTGATCTCTTTGCCCTTCTCATAGGCTTCGGGATAACCGCCGCTAGCCAGCACCAAACACACGCACGCGCCGTCTTCCCACTCTATATTGATTTCCTCCAAACGCTCGTCCACGATCGCCTCGAAAACGTCCATAAGGTCGGTTTTGAGCATGGGCAAAATTACCTGCGTTTCGGGATCGCCAAAACGCGCGTTGTATTCGATGACCTTCATACCGTCTTTCGTTTTCATCAAACCGAAATACAGCACGCCCTTAAAGATACGCCCTTCCGCGTTCATCGCCGCAATCGTCGGGATCATAATCTTTTCCAAGACTTCCTTTTCCGTCTTTTCGCCATAGAACGGCGCGGGGGAAAACGTCCCCATACCGCCCGTGTTCAAGCCTTCGTCGTTGTCTTTTGCTCGCTTATGATCACAACTCGTGATCATAGGTTTTATCGTCTTGCCGTCGGTGAAGGCAAGCGCGGAAACTTCAGGACCTACCAAAAATTCTTCCACGACGACCTTATTGCCCGCCGCGCCGAATTTTTGACTGAGCATCATTTCTTTCAGTCCGTCCTGCGCTTCTTCACGCGTCATGCAGATCAGTACGCCTTTACCAAGCGCCAAGCCGTCCGCCTTTAACACCACGGGAATATCGCAAGTTTCCAGGTATTTTTTCGCGCTTTCGTAATCGGAGAACGTTTCATATTTCGCCGTCGGAATATTGTATTTCTTCATCAACTCTTTCGAGAACGCTTTGCTCGCCTCGATGATCGCCGCGTTTTTTCTAGGACCGAACGCGCGGTGTCCGCGGCTTTCCAATTCGTCCACGAGCCCAAGAGCCAAGGGATCGTCGGGGGTAACCACCGTAAAATCGATATCCCCCTTTTGATCGACCCAATCGCCAACCGCTTTTACGTCGCAATAATCGACGTTGACGAGCTCCGCCATTTCCGCGATACCCGCATTGCCTTTCATTGCATAAATTTTATCTACCCTCGGCGATTTTTTCAACGCCGCGATTACGGCGTGTTCTCTGCCGCCGTTACCGATTACCAAAACGTTCATAGTTCGTTCTCCGTTCGTTTTTAATGAATGCGTACCGTCCGTCCGCATTTTTCAATTTTGCCTTCGCAAAGCAGTTTTACACATTCGGGGAGCATAACGTGCTCTTCCTTTAAAATGC
>JAZSJN010000167.1:0-7779 GCA_045534315.1 Candidatus Scatosoma sp. | reverse complement strand
TACAATCAGGCTGCGGGGGCGGCAACGAACGGCGCGGAAGTAGGTATCTACGTAACGTATGCGGACGGGATGAACAACGGCGGTGCGTTTACAATCAGCGCGTTAAACGACGAGCTGTGGACGGTGGTAAACGGCGTGCCTACGTTTAAGAATTTGGCGGCGGACGCAGAAACGGTTGCGCCTTCCACGCAGGAAGAAACGGTAGGCGAGCTTGGTTATTATATTGCTTGGGATTCGGATGGTGCAGGTGCATACGACGCGGCGGAGCTTATCAAATCGGTAACGGAAACGGCGACGGGGAAAACGCTCACGGACGGCGTGGCGAAACCCAACGAGGCGAATAGAAATCAAATTATCGTCGGTACGTATAACGAATATACGGGGTATCTTTCCGCTGTGCCCACGTTTAATACGAACGGCTGTGCAAACTTCGGCGTATATCACGTGGAGAACGGCGGCAACACGATTTACGTGCTTGCGGATAACGAAGAAGGGCTTACGTTTGCGGCAAAAGAGCTTTGCCGTAAGCTGTACGGCTATCAGGTTTACAGCCCCGACAGCGTACAAATTGACAGCAAAAACGGTATTGAAATCCCCGAGGATTTTGATTATACGTCGTATATTGCGTTTACAAACCGTTTTGAAGTAAACGCGATGGAAGAAGAACAAAAATTGGCAGTGGGGTTAAGCCACGGTCAAGAGTACACGCCCTTTGTCGAAATGCACAATGCGCTTAATTATCTGGACGCTTTGAGCGTTGATAAATACGGCTTTGCGTTAGATGAATATACCGATTCCAACGCAAAAGCGGCAGACGGACCTGACGACAGTGATACTACGGCAGGTCAACAGCTTTGCTATCTTGCAAAGGGCAACAAGACGTCGTTTGATAATTTGGTCGCGCGCGTGGTAAGCGTAATTATCCAAAGGGCAAAGGTGGATAGAAGAATTACCACCGTCAACCTGATGATTGAAGACAACGTGGACTATTGCGGTTGCTCGGCTTGTAAGAAATTTTCCGTTCCTGCCATTCCTCAGCAGATATTCTTGAACGAAGTGGCGAAAAAATTGCAGGCGAATACGGAAATCGTTTCCAGAACCATCGGCGTGCAATGTATGGCGTATGGTGGGTATGGGAAAGCACCCGTGTTGACGGACCTCGATATCGCAAACTTGAACAGCTTGAAGACAACGCTGGGTATCGAGTATGAAACGGCAACGTTTAGCTACGATACGTCGGTTGGATACGCGCCTTCTTCGACGGCGGAGCTTACCGTACTCAAAGGGGAAGACAACGTGCGTTTGCTTTGGACGTCGCATGGTGCGAATCATTCGTTTGGGCTTACGCATGAAGCAAACGACCATATGTACGAAGCCTTGCAGGGCTGGATTGCGGCGCTTGGGGCAAAAAATATCGACGGGTATATGTATCAGTCGGTATATCAAGATTATTTCCTGCCGTTAAACACTTGGAAATATCAAGTAGAATGGTACAAGACGTTTAACGATTTGGGCTTGAATACATCGATTAGCAACCTTGGCGACAGACACAACGCGGTGGGCGCACAAACGGCGTTCGGTGCGTTTAAGACGTATATCAATACGCGTGCGATGGCGGACGTCAACGTGGATTACGAAACGCTGAAAGCGGAATTCTTTGCCGCCGACGGTTACTACGGTGCGGGCGGTCCTATCATGCTTCAATTCTTCAACGAATTGGAAACGGTAATGGAATCCAAAAAGCAAACGTCGAACTATTTAGATTATACGACGTTTAGATGGGACGGTGGTGGCAACACAGCCACGCCTAAGGCAGACCGCAAGCAAGCGTTCTTCAACGGTGAATATCATTACGATCTTGCAAGCGTTATCTTCTCGCATTGGACCAGCAACGGTGGTACGGGCGCTCGGGATTTGTATGATTACAACGGGAAGTCGCAGGCGCAGATGTTGGACAAATGGTACGTTGATTGCCAAAACGCGTTGGCGATGGTAGATGCGAACTCCGTTTATGCAAAACGTATTTCCATTGAACAATATTTCCCCGAGTATGCATACCTGTTGACATATACCAGCTATACTACGAAAGCAACTTGGAACAGTTTGAGCGACGTGTGGACAAATCAAACGATTATCTGTACAGCGCCGACCACAGCCGAGCATATTAAGATAACGTATCAAGAATTCTATGACAAAGTGAAGACGGTTATGGATATGCCGAGTGAATTTTATGCGTATAACAATGCGGGCACGGGAAGAAACCATATGACTACCGTATATGAAGGAACCAGCTTGTACGGTATGTACAAGTCGGCGTTTAACAACTGGGGAGTTACCTTTTAACGAACGATAATTTAGAAACAGATATAAGGAGAAAATAATTATGAGAAAAAATGTATTTGCAAAAGTGTTGGCTCTTACGCTTTGCGCGGTTGCGGTTGCGCCTACGGCGGCTTGCGGCGGTGGTAGCGGTGGCGGTGAAGCCGTAGATGATAAGAAAACGCAGCTACACGTGTCCTATCACTTTTCGGGCTTTGGCGACGAATGGATGAAAGAATTAAAACGCAATTTTGAAGAAAAATATGCGAACGTAGTTTTTGAAGAAGGGAAAGAGGGCGTACAGCTGACGAATCCTAAAGGGGATACGTCCTCGACAACGCTCACGGCGTCCCAGATTGGTCAATACGACGTGTACTTTATGGAACAGCCGCAGAACATCTTGAATATTATGGCGGAAGGCGCGTTGGAGCCTTTGGACGACCTTTTGGTGGCGGAAAACGAAAAGGACGGCGGTCAAACGATTGGGGAGAAGGTAAGTAAACAGCAAAAGGACGCATACACCTATGGCGGACACGTTTATGCGCTTCCGCATTACGAGGGGAACTACGGTATTATTTATAACGCCGAATTGTTTGAAAACAGAGGGTATTATTTTGCGGCAGAACCCGATGGGGAAACGGGCTTTGAATTCGTAACGGAGTCCAACCCCGTTAAGAGCATGGGACCCGACGGCAAGACGGGAGTTGAAAACGGCATTGACTATTCGTTGGACGACGGTTTACCTACGACTTACGATGAGTTTTTCAAGCTTTGCGGGTGGATTCGTTTGGACGGTTATCATCCCCTTTGTTTCCCTGGCGCGTTTGCGAATATGCACTTGACGATGCTTATGGACAACGTCATCACCGTTGCGGCAGGTCCAGATCAAATGCTTTTGAATTACACCTATGACGGTATGGCAAACGACCTCGTTATGTTCGATAGCGATAATAACATCCTCTTTGAGGAAGACGGCGTTACGCCTAAGACGGAAAGCCTGCAAATTAACAGCCAAAACGCGTATAATCTGTCCCGTCAGGCAGGTAAGTATTACGGCATGGAATTTATGGACAGACTGCTTAGCGATACGGACAATTTTAACCGTGCGGACGGTATTAACACGACCGTATTGCATACGGACAATCAAGAAAACTTCATCAAAAACGAAAGTGCGATGCTTGCGGACGGCTCGTGGTGGCAGGCAGAGGCGAGCGGCGTGTTTGAAAACATGGCGAAAGAAGACGAAAAGTATTCGAAAGATGCGCGTAAGTTCGGTTGGTTGCCCTTGCCACAGCCCACGGAGGCGGAAGCTGCAAAAATTGCAAACGGCACTAAAAAATCGGCATACAGCGATTATTTGTGTGCGATCACGTGTGTTTCGGCAGGTTTGAGTGAGGGCGTAAAGGCTGCGGCGTTTGCGCTGTTAGAATACGTATATTCGGACGAAGCGCTTACCAACTTTACCTACACGACGGGGACGACGATCGGCGTAGATTATCTTGACGCGATTGACAATACGGAATTGAATTATTACGAACAGACGTTGGTTAATTACATCAAAAAATCGGAAACCGTACACGAATATTCCAACAACGATTTGTTCCGTGTGAACTTCTCGAAGTTGATTCCGACGAGTGCTTACGGCAACGGTAGATACGACGGTATTTGGACGGGTATATACCAAGCGGAAGTAAGTGCTGCGGATTATTTTAAAGGACATCAAAATCTTTATAAGAGTATTGCATGGGGAAATTAATCTATGAAAAAAACAGGGTTAAGTCGGGCTCAATTTAAGGATAAATTGATTTACGCGGCATTGATAGCGATTCCGTCTTTGCAGTTTTTAATCTTTTACATATTTGTAAACTTAAATTCCTTTTCGCTTGCGTTTAAGGTATTTGATGCAAACGGGATTGATTTTAAGTGGGGGTTCGACCATTTTAGACATTGGTTTAGCAATGATATTCAAAATGCGAGGCTGAAAGCGGCGATAGGGGTATCGATAAAATCTTATTTATTGACGTTGGTTATCAGCGTGCCTTTGGGCTTGTTCTTCTCCTATTACATGTTTAAGAAAATGCCGTTTGCGGGTTTCTTCCGCACGCTTTTGTTCGTGCCGTCGATTTTATCGGCGGCAACCTTGGCGGTTATTTTCCAACAGGTTACGGACGGCGTTATCGGTAGCGAAGACGGTTTCGGACTGAAATTATTCGGAGAGGCAAGGTCGTTTTGGGATTTGGAGCACGGCTACGGCTCGATGATGTTTTTCTGTATCTTTTTCAGTTTTGGTACGAACGTTCTTATGTACACGAATAGAATGAACGGGATCGAGCCTGAAATGATTGAGGCAGGACGATTGGACGGCGCGAACGGTGTTAAGGAATTTTGGTATATCGTATTACCGCAGACCTTCCCCATTATTAAGGTCTTTTTACTGACGGGCTTTGCGGCGATTTTTACGGCGCAATACAATTATCATATTTTGCTCTCGCAATCGGCGGACCAAAGCACGATGTCGTTAGGGTACCTCTTGTGGGGCGGTGTACAGCAAGCAAAGGGTAACGAAGTTGCAATGGGTATTTACGCTGCTCTCGGCTTGATGATTACGTTTATCATTGCGCCTTTGACGTTCCTGTTGCGTTGGACGATGAACAAAGTCGGTTGGAAGGAAGAATAAAGGAGGTGGAGAAGATGAGTGTTAAAACAAAAAAACATGATAAATTTTCACCTCTTACGGTAGTAATGCTGGTGCTTTTGTCAATATACGTTATCGTCTTGTCGGCGTTATTGTTGTGGGCGGTTATGCAGGTATTCAAACACCCCGACGATTTCAAAGCTGACCCGATTTGGTTCCCGAAATTAAAGAAATTTACGTTCGTGAACGTGCTGGCGATTATGCAGTATGCAAAAGGTACGGTGCGCGGCGTAGAATTTGGCGGCGTGCTCAATCTCTATTTGAATTCGTTCATATTTGCCTTTGGCGGCGCGTTCGTCAACGTAGCGGTTACCTGCTTGACGGCGTATCTCGTAGCGCGTTACGATTTCCTGTATTCAAAACTGATTTACGCTATCGTTATTCTCGTTATGATTATCCCCGTTGTCGGTGCGCAGGCGTCGGAAATCGTTGTCTTGAATAAATTACACCTTTACGATAAGCGTTTTACGTTCGTTGCTTTAAAGGCGAGCTTCGTAGGTATCTATTTCTTAGTGTTTTACGAAACGTTTAGGGGAATTCCGAAATCGTACAGCGAGGCGGCGATGATGGACGGCGCGGGCTTTATAGGCATTATGCTTAGGATATGTTTCCCGCTTGCAATCAACGTATTTACGACGATTTTGTTAATTACGTTCGTGCAATATTGGAACGATTATCAGCTTGCATATTTGTACATGCCCCATTATCCTACCCTTTCCTATTATTTGTTTATCATCAACCAAACGAACGGTGGGGATCGTGTCATAGTGAACGGCGAAACCTTCTATATGGGCAGACAGGGGGTAAAAATGGCGGCGGTTATGTTGACTATGTTGCCTATTTTGGTATTATTCCTGATTTTGCACGAAAAATTGATGAGCAACGTTTCAATCGGCGGCATCAAAGGCTAAAAGGTTTATATGAAAAAGGAGATAAAAATGAAGAAAAGAGTATGGCTTGCCTCGCTACTTGCGGCGTTGTCTATAACGGCGGTTGCCGGCGGCGTAGCGCTTGCAAACGAAAATGCTCTCGTTACGACGGCAGCGGCTGGGAATTGGCAGCTTGCCGACGAGATAGACAACGTATATTTATACGGGACTTCCTTTGAAGTGCCCGAAGCGGTGGTGGAGGTAGACGGGGTGGAAACACTTGCAACGGCTACCGTTACCTATCCCGACGGAACGACGAAAAACTTGAAAAACGTTCCGCTTAATCAGGCAGGGGTTTACGTTGTTTCCTATCGTGCGGTCGTGCGCGACAAGCAATATTTAGAGAAAAAGCAATTCACCGTAGAAAACGGTGCCTATTCGGTGCAGAGCGACGCGAGTAGCGTTCAATACGGTACGTATACCGAGTTTGGCGCTAATTCCGAGGGGCTTTTGGTGCGTTTGGCGCAAAACGATACGTTGACGTTTGCACAGCTCATCGACGTAAGCGCTTTGACGGGCGTGGAAAATCTTTTTGAATTGTTCATTACGCCGAATTTGCGTGGCGCGCACGATTTTAATAAGCTGACGTTGACCCTTACGGATGCGGTGGATAGCTCCGTTTACCTTCAATTTCAGGTAAAGAGATATTATATGGACGACCGCGGTATGAACGTGGGGTACGTGACGGCACACGGCGACGGACAAAAACCCGTTGGCTATGAAGAAGGCGCCAACGGCGGACGGTATTATATCGACCACCAGTTGGGTACGCCTATCCCTCTTACGTTCTCTGCGGTGAAGCACCAAGGACTCGGAAACCCTTGGTCTGGTCCTGTGGTGGACCATGCGCCCGACGCTGGAAAATGTAGCGTCACGCTGAATCCGACTACGATGGAAACGAAGGCGAGCGGTAAGCACATTTCGCATTTAAATAATTTGAATATTTACGACACGGCGTGGACGGCGTGGCCGAGCGGTAAAGCAAGGCTGACGATAACCGCCGAAGAATTAAAATCGGAAACGGCAAATTTCTGCCTTACCGAAATTTTTGGGGTGGATTTAAAAAGCACGAGCTTTACGGAAACGGAAGCTCCTATAATTGAAACGGAAATCGCGCAAGGCGATATGCCCGTGGGGCAGGTAGGCTATGCGTATGCGATTCCTTCCGCCAAAGCGTTTGACCATTATTCGGGGGCGTGTGACGTTAGCGTGCGCGTTTATCGTGATTATGCGGGTGGCAACGCCGATAATTCGGCAATCAACGTCAGCGTGCTGGACGGACAGTTTAAACCGACGGTTGCAGGTTGGCATACCATCGTTTATACGGCGACGGACGCTTTTGGCAACGAAGCAGAAACGTTGCTCAGCGCGTATATTGAAGAAGATCTCGGGCAGATAGAAATTGCCCTGCCGGAAGATAGAATCAGCGAAGCAACGCTCGGTGCGTGGGTGCCCGTTTCTTCTGTGGAATATACGGGGGATTGCGGCAAAGCAACGGTGGAGATTACCGTGACATACGACGGCGAAAGCTACGTAATCGAGGGCGGTTTCCGTCCTGAGGTAACGGGCGATTATACCGTGACTTATACCGTTACGGATTACATCGGCAGAGTCGGCATGGCGGAATATACGGTAACGGCTACTCCGGGTACGGAGTACGTCGTTTTGGATAAACTCGTATTGCCGCAGGTTTACGTATCCGATTGTGGGTACGAATTGCCCGTAGTATATGCCAACGATTATACGAGCGGTAGAGCGGAGCGTATCCTTTGCGACGTGGTCGTAACCGATAAAAACAATGAAAAAACGTACAAGGCAGGGGACGTGTTTACGCCG